>NZ_DCRI01000079.1:0-15385 GCF_002324975.1 Acinetobacter sp. UBA1496
TCTTGCGTTAGTCAAAATTTAAACAGCCCAAAGCTACATTTTATAAGGTTTTAGCCAATTCAAAAATTAGGTAAAACGATACTTTCGCAAGAGATCTATTATAAAGCCCACATTTAGAGGGCCTTATTATTTAACCATAATTAGAAGACTTATTTTACGTTTGGAGCCACCATATTCTCAGGACGCACCACTTGATCAAACTGTTCTGCAGTCACCAATCCGAGTTCGACTGCGACCTGTTTTAAGGTTTTACCTTCTTTATAGGCGGTCTTGGCCACTTTAGCTGCATTCTCATAACCAATGACTGGATTTAATGCAGTGACCAGCATTAATGAATCATGCAGGAAGTGTTCAATCTTGTCACGATTAGGTTCGATTCCGACTGCACAGTTATCGTTAAAGCTGTTACATGCATCGCCCAGCAGTTGAATAGACTGCAACAGGTTATAGGCAATCACTGGCATAAAGACATTCAGCTCAAAATTCCCTGATGCACCGGCCACATTAATCGTCGTGTCATTTCCTAGAACTTGGGCAACTACCATGGTCATGGCTTCACTTTGAGTTGGGTTCACCTTACCCGGCATAATACTTGAACCCGGTTCATTTTCAGGAATACGTAATTCACCAAAACCACAACGTGGTCCACTTGCCAACCAGCGAATATCATTGGCAATTTTATTCAGGCTAACCGCTAAAGTCTTTAAAGCACCTGAAGCAAAAACTGCTGCATCACGACCGGCTAAAGCTTCGAACTTATTAGGAGCGGTGACAAAAGGAAAACCCGTTAATTCAGCTAGAGTATCGGCGGCTTTAACGGCGTAATCTGGATGGGCATTGAGGCCTGTACCGACGGCGGTTCCACCCAGTGGCAATTCATATAATCCTTGCAAAGCTTGATACAGACGAATCAAGGCATGATCCAGTTGAGAGACATATCCACTGAATTCCTGACCTAAAGTTAAAGGTGTGGCATCTTGAAGATGGGTACGACCAATTTTTACAATCTCGGCAAATTCCTGAGATTTGGCATGCAAGGTATCACGTAAACGTGTCACTGCCGGAATTAACAGTTCATTGATCTGTAAGCTAGCTGCCACATGAATCGCGGTCGGAAAAGAATCATTGGTCGATTGAGCGCGGTTGACATGATCATTTGGATGCACAGGCTTTTGTGCACCTAAAGGATTGCCCAGTTTCTGGTTAGCAATATTGGCAATCACTTCATTACAGTTCATGTTACTTTGCGTGCCCGAACCGGTTTGCCATACAACTAAGGGGAACTGGCTATCCCATTGACCGCTAATCACTTCATCCGCAGCACCGATGATATAGGTCGATAACTCATGAGGAATCTGGTTTAACTCGGCATTGGTGATTGCAGCTGCTTTCTTGACCAAGCCCATGGCACGAATCATGGCGCGCGGCAGATGCTCATTGCCAATCTTGAAGTTCTGTAGACTACGCTGAGTTTGTGCGCCCCAAAGTGCTTCACTCGGTACAGCGACTTCTCCCATCGTGTCATGTTCAATACGTGTTTGCATGCTCAACCTCAATTGTTATTCCATGTTTTACTCATTTAGACAGCAGCTTCAATACTGTACTTCATTCATTCATCTTAATGAGTTTGATTAATTTTGCAAATGATAATTATTATCAATAATTAGCTTATAGGATTCTAAATCACTGCCCTCTTAACGTATTCTGATAGAACAGCCATTCATCCTCTAACATTTTCCTCAAGGTATAACGTGGTTGCCAATGTAATAACTGTTGGGCCTTATCCGTATTAGCACCCAGCTGATCCATTTCAGCATGCGGATATGGCAAGGCCTCTACTGTAGGAACAGCGGATTGAGTGACTTCTGCAACCTGATCCAGCAAAGTCTGCATTGAGATTAGCTCTCCAGCGATATTAAAGGCTTCGCAAGTCCATTGTTGCTGCTGCGATAGCCAATGTAGTGATTTGAATACCGCATCACAAACATCCATCACATGCAAAAAGCTGCGTTCTACCGTATAGTCTTCGGTCTTGGCCTGACGGCGCAATTCCAAATATTCACGCTGCTTCGCACCCACCTGCATAGCCAGAGGCACAATATTCTTTGGTAAAGGCGGCACCCATTCACCTAAAATGCCATTTTCAAAAGCGCCCGCGACATTGGAAAGACGTAACATCGCAATACGCCATTCATTGTCCGTCTTGGCAGTATCCCGGATGATTTCTTCCACCATCTGCTGGGATTTAATATAAGGGTTTGGATAAGTGTAATTAAAAGCCTGATCTTCTTTTAAATCCGTTCCGGAATGGCCATATACAGCCAATGAAGATAAATGCACCAGATTGCGTACTCCGGTACGTTGCATGGCACGCATCAGGCTCATGATACAGCTGACATTATCATTATAATATTCAAGTGGTTTTAAAACTGATTCTTCTAATGATTTAAAGCTTGCAGTATGAATGACAGCCTGCACGGAATTCTGTTCAAAAACTTTATTTAATGCTGGAGTGTTACGGATATCAATTTTGACAAAAGGCACATAGCGATCGGAAATAAATTCAAGGCGTTCTAGGGTCTGCAGACTGGCATTGGCCAGATTATCAACCACAATGACCTCTAGTCCTTGTGCCATCAGACTTAAAGCAATATGTGAGCCTAAAAAGCCTAAACCACCCGTCACTAAAATCATTGTATACTACCTACTTTCTTTGTAGCCAAGATCATCATCCCGCGTTGATCAAGCCTGTAGTGAATTTCGATGAGCACCTTAATTCTTGTTACCTCCGCACCGACTTCTATTTATGCCTGGCATGCGCTTGGACTCGCCCAAGCTTTACAACATAAACAGGAAGCTTTCCGTGTATTTTTCTATCAAGATGGCGTGTCGGTCGCAAATGCATTGCAATGGGTGCCCGACGACCAGCGTCATCTCACACGTTCCTGGCAGGATCTGAATATCCGCTTACCCGTTTGTGTCAGTGCAGCCTTAGCACGTGGGATTACAGATCAGGAAAATGCTCAACGTCACAATATTCAGCAACATAATCTTGCTGATGGTTTTGAATTGGTCGGTCTAGGCGAGCTTGCTGATGCTGTTCAGTCCTCACAACGTCTAATTCAATTCTAGATGCTTCATTTTTCAGGATGTGTTGCTTTTAAAAGGAATCTTGTGTGAAATCTGTACTTGTTATATTAACCCAAGCCAACTTAAACAGCTTGCAGGTGCATGAAAGCCTGTCTGCTACGATGGTACTGGCGACCTTCGGCACTGAGGTGAAAGTGCTATTACAAGGTGCTGCTTTGAGTCTTTTACATTCTGAACTCCAGTTTGACCAGCTTAAACATGCCTTTAAACTGGCTTCAAATCTGGTGGATAGTTTCGAATTTTATGACTTGACACCTATTCTGGTTGAACAGAAAAATCAGGACTCTCCTTTTGTAAAGCAAAGCGAACAGGAGATTGAGTTGATTGAATTCAATTCAGAATTCGTTCAAAAATTTGATCACGTATTGTATTGGTAAGGACAAAGGATAAATAAATGTCAGATCAAACCCTTTACCTGATCCAGTCAGATTATGCAGCGACAGCGTCGGTCCTTGATCAGTTAGCACAGCTCCATGCTTCAGATGATCAGGTGGTCCTGATGGGAGAATCTGTGCTGTATCTGGACCATGCCTTCGTACAGCAACTACCGCAAGTTTACATCCTAAGAAATGATGCAGAAATTCTGATCTCACCTTTATCGGAAAATGTTGCTTTACTCGACTATTCCGAATTTGCAGATCTATGTCTGAAATTTAGTCGCTGCATCTCAATGAAATAATCCATGAGTCAAATATGAATCTAGAACTGGACCAAGATGGTCATTTAGTCGATTACACCATTTGGAATGAAGACGTTGCCCAAGTACTGGCAGATACACTAGAACTTCAACTTACTCCTTGGCATTTTGAAGTGCTACAGGCTGTTCGTCAGTTTTATCATCAGTTTGGGCATTCTCCTGCAACCCGTCCGTTGATTAAGTTTTTGATGAAGACAGTTAGCCCGGAAATTAACAATGCCTTATTACAGGAAAAGTTTAATACGGGTCTGGTGGCACGTCATTTAAGCCGACTGGCTGGCATCCCGAAACCCGCGAACTGCTTATAAGTTTTAATCTAAAACATGAATGAAGAAAAAGCCCGTAAAAACGGGCTTTTTCTTATTAAGCTTATCTATGATCTGTATTCACAACTAAATAAAGCTTTAAACAGGAAAATTAAAAACTTTTCTGATCCAATGCATTTAAGGCTTGATCCAGCTGTGGAGAGATTTCAGGCAGAACTTTCTGTAAAAATTCTATTTGAGCTCTCGCTTCTTCTGGAGCAACGACCTGGGCATTCACCAGATGCTGCTGTTGTACCAGCAAACGATCTAGCTGACGTTCGTCTGGCTTTTCACCTTGACTTAAGCCATTCATCATTTGGGTAAAATCCAGATAAAGCTGGTTTCTCTGTTGTAATAAAACTTGCTGTTCAGAATCCATTTCCGGGTGCCCAGCCGTTCTTGCCGGTACAGCTGCTTTAGGATTTAAACTAGAAATAATCAGTGACTTTGCTGGAAAAGTCATCTGATCATCAGGTTTCAGTATATTGAATTCTGCCTTATAGATATCCTTATGAACCTGATAAGCAATCCCAACCAGAATACCGGTTAATAACAATCCCGCCAGCAGATATAAAGTAAGTGTTTTGTTCCTCATATATGCCACCTACAATGCTTAGAGCAACGTCCATAACACATTGCTCTTTTTAAGCCGTTATTTGCTACGGCGTAGACCAGTCTGCTGGGGCATAACCGATCCGGACACGCTGTGGATGATTTCCTACAGGCACACTGGTCACTTTATTTCCTGTCGCGAAATCAATTACGGTCACCACATCCGTTTCACTTTCTGAAATGATACAGCTACGGCCATCCGGACTTCTGGTAGCCCAGTATGGTTTACCTGCAGGAATTAATTTCCGGCAGTCAGACTCTGACGATCCACAATAGTGGCATAATTATCCATCATGCCCGCAACACAGAGTTTTTCACCGTCTGCGCTGATGGATAAACCATGATGCCGGGAATCATTCACCCATTTGGTACGATCTTTGGGAATGCTATCGCTACCTGGCAACTGACCAATACGGGTCACTTTATTCTAGTTTAAGTCATACTCAATCAAACCATTAAAAAATGATACCTGAGCATAGAGTTTGCTTTCATCTTTGCTAAAGACCATCGGCCGTACTGAATTAGATAAATCCTTTCGACCAAACGCATCCAATGCCGGTCTAAAGTCAATTTTCTTAAGCACCTGATGGGTATTGCCATCTGCAATAGTGATATAGCGTTTACCTTTGGTGAAATCCTGCCACTGAGCATCCAGTGAGGTTTCTACATTACCAATGGCCGAGTTCAGAATTTTTCTGCCATTATCAAAGTATATATTTTCATGCGGTTTATCACCTGTCGCAAATCGACCATGTTCCTTACCAGTATGAATATCCAGTACATGCACCACATTTCCGGATGATGCAGAAACCGCGACACGCTGGCCATCTGGTGAAACTGCCATGTGATCCGCACTGAAGCCTTCAACTGGAGTACGCCAGTTCATCTTGTCGGTCTTGATGTTAATCGAGACCACATCGGCAAAACTTGGACGGGATGCGACCACTGACTGTCCATCTGGCGTGGAATACATATCGTCGACCAGCTGATCATTACTTTCACCCGCAGTAGTTTGAATATAGGTATAGGCAATCAATTTGATTGGATTGAGGTAAATCTCTTCAGACGCTCCTTTCGATCAGGAATCATGTTAATCACACCAACCTTGCCAAAGTCACCTGAAGATCCAATCACTGTAACTGTTCCATCCCAGTTATTCCCCACAAAGAAAACTTGCTGGGAATTGGGTGGCTGAGGCTAGGTAGACGAGTCTGCCTGTGCAGTTGAAAAGACTGAGAGCATGGCCATCGCGGACAAGCTCATACAGAACCGTGATAATCGTTTTTTCTGGATTTCCATGCGGTATGCTCCATATTTTCTATTTTATTATTTTTATTTTTGTTCAATCCACAGTCAGGTCGTGGATCTCAATCATCCACTATACAATGAAGAAAAAACCATGCTGAATTTTCCGACAGAATAAAAATATGGGAACCCAGAAAAGTTGAAGCGTCCATTGGTATGAACGCTTCTCAGTAAGATAGTTTTATTGAAGAATACTGAAAATTTTAGATATCTAATACATCCACAAATTTTGCATCTAGAACCTTAGCCAGATCCGCAGGTCTTAAACCAATATCCAGCCCGCGTTTACCCCCACTGACATAAATTTTATTCAGCTGTTCCGCTGATGCATCAATGACAGTTTTCAGGCGTTTTTTCTGCCCGACCGGACTAATCCCACCGACGAGATAACCCGTTAGACGTTCTGCCTGTTTAGGGTCAGCCATTTGTAGCTTTTTACAACCAAAGGCTGATGCTGCTTTTTTTAGGTTTAACTGATGGTTGACTGGAAGAACTGCTACAAAATACTGCTTCTCATCCGTGACCAATAATGTTTTAAATACTTCTTCTACTGCTAGCCCTAACTTTTCTGCTGCTTCCAAACCAAAGCTTTTAGCATTGGCATCATGTTCGTATTCGTGAATGCTATATTCAATTTTTTGAGATTTTAATAATTTGCATGCAGGTGTCATAACAGCTTCGATAGTATTTTGACGGGATCTTCATTATAGCTTATCAATTCTGCTTGGGTTTTATTCTGTGATTCTGCATAGCCAATACAATTAATATATGTTCAAAATACAATCAGATACTATTAGCTTTTAATCCAGAATATCTATTCATATTGCACTTTCACTGAACTTAGCTATCCAATTTATCCTTCTAATTCCGCATACCATCTCAGTCTTAAGCTTAAAAATTCATCATTTAAAAACCTAGGCAACATTCAGATGAATAACAACGCCTATACATGAAGTGCCATTTTGCCAATGTTATTGAGCGTATATAAAGAATGACAAATCAAGGTAAGACTTAAAAAATTGAGCACATTCGTCAATATTAGATGAGACTAGTAAAAGATTAATGAAGAATCATAAGATTTTAATTTTACGTTTGTGATCAGTATCATTTAGCCAATGCTCAGTAGCAATGAGCCTATCTTTTTTTGCAGAAAGATAATGTGTTACTTGCTTTACTAGCGAAATAAAATCTATTTAATACTAAACTTCAGTTCATACCATTTATCAAATAACTTTTTGATTTTTATTCCAAGTTTGATATTTTAATTTGCAGAATAATGAATAGAATAAAATTTTGATTCATCCAAAAATATAATGAAAACCCGGTCTTTTACCGATCACCATAATTTTTGATATGAGCAGAGACTTCGACTGATATTTTTTATTTTTGACAAGACATTGCCGAATAAACACACAATTTAAAAGAATTATGAATAAACATTGAGGTCTAACTTACACAGCATAAATGTAACAATTCAGCCAATTCATCTAAAATATAAAAATGATGTAAAAGACGAAGATTTGGTAGTTTTGAACATTGCTAAATACTTGCAAAGTTTTCATTATATGGCCACTGCGTGGTACATGCTTTTCTATGTCAATTCAAAGAAATTATAAAAATAATGTAGGAATTCATGCCATAATAGGCGAAGTTTGTAGACATCTTGCAAACCTATCCTGAAACTTTTTAACTGGAGTACCATAGATGACTTCGACCATTTTGGTTATTCATGGACCGAATTTAAATTTGCTTGGAAAGCGCGAACCCGAAGTTTATGGTTATTTAACTCTAGAAGATATTAATCAGCAGCTCACTGCTCAGGCTGAAAAAGCTACTTTACAACTTGACACTTTCCAGAGCAACTGGGAAGGCGCAATTGTTGACCGAATTCATCAAGCCCAACAAGACGGCGTGCAATATATCATTATTAATCCTGCTGCCCTGACGCATACCTCAGTTGCAGTTCGTGATGCACTTCTTGGCGTGGCAATCCCGTTTATTGAAGTCCACCTGTCTAACGTCCATGCACGTGAGGCATTCCGACATCATTCATATCTATCCGATAAAGCTATTGGCGTGATCTGTGGTCTAGGTGCAAAAGGCTATGCTGCCGCACTCGACTATGTCATTGAAAAAATACAATCTTCTAAACAATCTTAATTAGGAATACTGTCTCATGGATATCCGTAAAATCAAGAAGCTCATCGATTTGATGATTGAATCTGACTTACAGGCGATTGAAGTTAAGGAAGGTGATCAGTCGATCGCTCTGACTCGTCGTAATCCAGTAGTTGCAGCAGCTGTTCCTGCAATGCCTGCACCTGCAGCTGACGTCCCTGCAGCTAAATCTCCTCGTGGTGCAGTTGAAAAATCTCCAATGGTTGGCGTGTTCTATGCAGCTCCAAGCCCAGGTGAAGCACCTTTTGTAAAAATTGGCCAAACTGTTTCTGCTGGCGAAACACTGGGTATCATTGAAGCAATGAAAATCATGAACCCGATTGAAGCAACTCAAAGCGGCGTGATTGAAGAAATTCTGGTGAAAAATGGTGAAGTGATTCAGTTTGGTCAGCCACTTTTCCGTTACCGCGCCTAATCACTTCGGGGATTCATAATGTTGCAAAAAGTTTTAATTGCAAACCGAGGTGAGATTGCCCTGCGCATCGCCCGAGCTTGCAAAACTTTAGGAATTAAAACCGTCGGTGTCTATTCAGATGCTGACAAAGACCTGATGCACTTACGCTTTTGTGATGAAGCCGTGTGTATCGGTCCTGGCGCGAGCAGCGACAGTTACCTGAATATTCCAGCCTTGATTACAGCCGCTGAAATCACCAGTGCAGATGCCATCCACCCTGGTTATGGCTTTTTATCTGAAAATGCTGAATTTGCTGAAATCGTAGAAAGTTCTGGTTTTATCTTCATTGGTCCACGTCCAGAACATATTCGCCTGATGGGGAATAAGGTTTCTGCGATTATTGCCATGAAAAAAGCGGGGGTACCAACTGTACCTGGTTGCGATCATGCCGTGACAATTCACAATGCGCTTGCTGAAGCCAAAGAAATTGGTTTCCCGCTCATCGTGAAAGCAGCTTCCGGCGGCGGTGGTCGTGGTATGCGTATCGTAGAACGTGTAGATACCCTGCTTGAATCAGTACAAGCCGCGCAGCGTGATGCTGAAATGTGGTTTGGCGATGATACGGTTTATATGGAACGTTTCCTGCAAAAACCGCGTCACGTCGAAGTACAGGTTCTAGGCGACGGTAATGGTCATGCGATTCATTTATATGACCGTGACTGTTCTTTACAGCGTCGTCACCAGAAAGTACTTGAAGAAGCGCCAGCGCCTAACCTGCCAGAACAGGCTCGAGCTGACATTCTTGAAGCCTGTGTCAATGCTTGTAAATTGATGCAATATCGTGGCGCCGGTACATTCGAGTTCTTGTTTGAAGAAGGTGAATTCTTCTTTATTGAAATGAACACCCGTGTTCAGGTGGAACACCCTGTGACTGAAATGGTCACCGGTATCGACATCATTGAACAGCAGTTACGTATTGCAGCTGGCTTAGGTCTGGATATCCAGCAAGAAGATGTACGTGTTCAAGGTCATGCGATCGAATGTCGTATCAACGCAGAAGATCCATCGAACTTTATGCCATCTCCGGGCAAAATCGAGACCTTCTATGCGCCAGGTGGCGCAGGTATCCGTTTAGACTCTCATATCTATCCAGGCTATAGCATCCCGCCGTATTATGATTCTATGATTGCCAAACTGATTGCCCATGGTAAAGATCGTGAAACTGCAATTGCGCGCATGAAACAGGCCTTGGATGAAATGATTCTGACAGGCGTGAAAACCAATATTCCATTACACAAAGATCTGATTCTTCAGGATGAAAATTTCTGTGAACATGCAATGGATATTCACTATCTGGAAAAACATTTGTTAAAGCAGCTTGAAGGTGCTGAAGACAAAGAAAAAGCTTGATTTGAGACATGATCTAATAAAAAACCGCTGAAGTCAGCGGTTTTTCTAGCCTTCAATCAAGGCAAAATGCGTCGAAGCACAGCAAAACATTGTTCTGCTTTTTCATTGGCACAGAAATTAATGGTATTGGAATTCTGCCACTTCACAAAATACTGCGAAATCTCACCTGACTGATCTACCTGATTGCCGGAACAGTCTTTTTCATTATTATCGTATTTAACCTGCATAATCAACGCTGGTATCTGTGCAGCCGGATCTTGTGAAGGCTGATAGTCATACAGCCCTGTGGTCCATTCTGAACCACTTTTAATGACTACATTGTTATTACCTTTAAAATTATAGTATTCAACACATTTTTTATTATCTGGAATTTCCATTCCCCATAGTCCAACAATTTCAGGACGGGTATTAATGGTAAAAGTATTCGGAACTTCGATAGGTTTCGCAATACTATTTGCAGTTTGATTATTATTTTCTGTTGCCATTAGCCAAGATGAGCTCATGAGCAAGACAAGGCTAAGACAGGTTTTTTTCATATTCACAGGCTTCGTTTCAATCCTAATAATTAATTTTAACTTATCATATTTTTCGGGATCATATTCTGCTCTGCATCAGTTTAAATACCGAAATAAAACAAATTTTTATCATTATAGTTTAAAAACATGGATTTCCTTTTTTAATTTTTTTTGTATATATTTCGTATACAAACGTATATTGATAACGTAAGTAAAAACAGATTATTCCAAGAATAAAGTTGTACTTTTGGGTAAAAAGCATTTCCCAAACAAAGTGATATTTCACAAATAAGAATTAGATACAGGACTTAGATTTGCGAATACCTCGAATCACAGACCGGAACTTGAATCCTGAAACATATGCCTACTTGGTCATTCTTTTCATTATTTTAGTGACTTGTTTGATTAGCATTATGACCAGGACACAGGATTACTTAGCCATACTCTGGCCTGCCAATGCTGCCTTACTGGCCATATTCCCCCATTTAAACAATATGGGCGGGTGGCTAGGTGCTTTCTGTGCGTTCATGCTTGCTGATCTGGCGACAGGTAATAATCTTTTACAGAGTCTGTTTCTAACGCTTGCCAACTTGATTAGTACGATTGTATCGCTGTTTTTTATCCGATATTTCCAGATCAATTATAAGTACTACAATACTGGCTTCACTTTCGTGCATATGTTCGGCATCTGTGCATTCGCAGGATGCCTGGCCAGTGCAGTGTTTGCCGTTGCGACCTTACCCAATCTTCCCCATTCCTTTATGACCAAGGAAAATTTATGGATAGATTTTGGGCTGTGGTGGACAGGCGAAATGGTAAATTACATTATTGTCCTGCCGCTTTTTCTGGCCTTTCCTAGAACCAAAGATCTCAAATATTTATTTAAAAACCGCAGAAAGAAGCAGAACTCATTGAGTTATTTACTGCCAGCAGGCACGGTAATCCTGTGTATTATCCTGAGCAATATTTTTGTCGGTCCAGGTGCCCTGCTTTATCCTTTAGCAGCTTTAATCTGGGCAGCACTGACCTATCGCATCTTTACGATTGCAATTATTAATGCCTTTGTAATCATTTTGATGTATTACAGCCTGACCCAGTTCTATACCACTACACATGATACGCTGGCAGACTCGACCATTTATATCTCATTAAGGATCGGACTGTTTATGCTGGCATTGTCGCCGCTGATCCTGTGTATTATCAGTCAGAACCGTAACGACCTATTTAAATGCGTATTGTATTTGGCCCATCATGACTGTCTGACGCGGACCATGAACCGGCATTTTTTCTTCCAGAAAGGTGAATATTTACTACAACATTCCAAGAGTGTGCAGTTCTCCCTGATTATGCTGGATATTGATCATTTCAAACGTTTAAACGATCATTTTGGCCATCATGTGGGCGATAAAGTACTGCAACACTTTGCTGAAATCATCCGTTCTAATTTACGTTCTCAAGATCTGTTTGCGCGTATTGGTGGTGAGGAATTTGTCATTTTGCTTTGGGATACTAAACCTTCTAAAGCCCAATTTATTGCTGAGCGTATTCGTGAACTGGTAGCTAAAACGCCAATGTATCAACCTGATGGCTCACCTTTATCGATTACCGTGAGTCTCGGGATTACGCATCAACATGCGCCACTTTCTCAAGATTTACAGCAACTGGTCAATACCGCAGATCAGGCCTTATATCAGGCCAAACACTTGGGACGTAATCAGGTGGTGCTTGCATCCTGAACTGAAACCCTCTACAACCTTATAACAATATCAACGCTAGGGAATGCAGATGAAATTTGAAGAATACTTACAATACGATGGATTAGGACTGGCTGAACTGGTTAAAAATAAACAGATACATTCAAGTGAACTTTTATCAGTCGCTTTAGAACGTAGTGCGAATATTAATCCTGAAATCAATGCCATTATTATTCCCATGCATGAGCATGCCTTGCAGCGTACCCGGCAAGATCTGTCAGGTCCCTTTGCCGGTGTTCCATTTCTAGTCAAAGACCTGTTTCAGGAATATGCAGGTTATCCGACGTCTTATGGATGTCAGGGTTTAAAGCGCATTGGGTATATAGCTGATACCAATGCCGAGATTGTTAACCGTTGGGAACAGGCAGGTATCGTGACCTTTGGCCGTACCAACACTCCTGAATTCGGAATTAAAGGCATTACCGAGCCAGATGCCTGGGGTAGCTGTAAAAATCCGTGGAATTTAAGACATAACAGCGGTGGCTCATCAGGCGGTTCTGCTTCTGCTGTGGCAGCCGGCATTGTGCCAATTGCTGGTGCAGGTGATGGTGGTGGCTCAATTCGTATTCCGGCTTCCTACTGTGGTCTGTTTGGTTTAAAACCAAGCCGTGGACGTACACCGTGGGGGCCGCAAATGAGTGAAGCAATGCATGGTGCTGCCATTCAACATGTACTCACTAAAACTGTTCGGGATAGTGCAGCAATGCTGGATGCCACCCATGGTGAAGATCGCAGTTCACTGTTTACGATTCAACGTCCGCATACACATTATCTGGAAGTGATTCAGCAACCACCAAAAAAATTAAAAATCGCATTTAATACGCGTTCCAGCATCGATACGCCTGTTTCTCAAGATGCTATTAAAGCGGTAGAACAAACTGCCCGTTTACTGGAATCTTTAGGTCATGAAGTCGTTGAGGATCAACCGCAGATTGATGGCATGCAACTGGCTAAAGATTTTATTACGACGTGGTTTAGCCAGTTTTCTTATATGCTGAACGAAATCCAGAAAGGCTATCCATCCAGATCAGGCGATTTTGAACTGGATTCTCTGGCTCTGGCTGCTTTTGGTGCCAAAACAACGGCGATTGAATATATCCAGAATCTGACTAATTGGGGACAATATGTAACCCAGATGAATCATTTCTTTGATGATTATGATCTCTACCTGACGCCAGCCACGGCCACTGTTGCACCCAAAAATGGCGAAGTCAAGACACCAAACTGGCAGAAGCCGATTCTTAAAGCTTTATTAAAAATGAATAAGGCACATCTATTGGCACAAGGTAAGCTGGTCGATCAGATTGTAAAAGAAAACCTGCAATGGGTGCCATTCACCCAATTAGCCAATATTACCGGCCTTCCGGCAATGTCAGTACCACTTTACTGGAATGAAGATAACCTGCCTTTGGGCTCACAGTTTATTGCACCATTTGCCCGTGAAGATTTGCTGTTACAACTAGCCGCTCAATTAGAACAGGCTCAGCCCTGGTTTGATCAATATTCCAAAATCCGCATTTAATCATTCAATCGTATCTTAAACCTGCTTTTGCAGTTCGACTTTGCTGGGTAAGCCAAATACCAGCAATAGGCCCAGCAAGGTCGACAGCGCAGCAGCAATAAAGATTGATGTTCCACCGACCTGATCCCAATAACGACCGGCTAGAATGCTGCCACTCGCCACGCCTAAGCCCCACATGGTGCTATACAGTGCCTGCCCACGGCCTTGTTGTCCGGCCGAAAAGTTCTGAAAAATAACCCGCATAGCAATCATATGAAATAAGCCAAAACTTAAAGCATGAATGGTCTGGGCAAAAAACTGTGCCAGAAATGACGATGGAAATATGCCGACTGTTAGCCATCTTAAACCAGTCATTAACAGGCATAGCATCACCAGATGACGCCATGACCAGCGTGTCAGAAAAAATGTGGCATAGGCAAACATAATGATTTCAGCAATAACCCCAACCGACCAAAGCAATCCGATCTGACTGGTACTGAATCCATTCTGGCTGAGATAGTTACTATAAAAACTATAAAACGGCGCATGTGAAAACAGCATGATCAGTTCAATCAGAAAAAAACTGTATACCACCGGACGCTTGAAAATCGGCCATAAAGCTTCGAGTTTTTTCTGTGCTGTCGGTGCTGCTGTTGGTTCTTTGATAGTGAACGACCAGAGAAAAGCCAGAAATGAGATACAGAGTAATAAGACTGGTAGCATACTAATGCTAATAATCTCAAAAATGGCCCCTAAACCAAATACGCCAATAATAAATCCAATAGAACCCCACTTACGCACTTTGCCATAGAGCTCTGCCCTTTTTTCACCTAACCAGAATAAAGTCACGCCTTCAAACTGAGCCAAAATTGCATTTTGAAAGAAACTGAAAATCAGCATGAGCAAAGCGACTGACTGGAAGCTATTTGGAATGATAAAAATCATGAACCAGATACAAACTTCCATCCAGGTAGCTATACGTACCAGTAACATGCGTTTCCCGGATTTGTCTGCAATCCACCCCCAAATAAATGGCGCAAAAAATCGGGTGACAATCGCAATCGAAGATAAAATCCCAATTTCCTGATAATTAAAGCCTTGATCTTCCAGATATAGACTCCAGAAAGGCATGAATGCGCCCACAATCGCATAATAGAAAAAGTAGAAAAAACTGAGTCTGTAATGAATAGCTAGAGATTGCATCAGACTAGATACTCTTTCATTTCTGATAACTTAAAATAAATATAAGTTGCGCTGAGTTGCATTGAATGGGTCTCGGTTGGATCTCGATAATCTATAAGATAATCATCTATAGATTCTTCAAAGTTCTTTAACTAATTTGAGAAAAGTTAGATTTTAACTTAATACATTAGCTAAATTCTTAATTTATTCTGCTAGTTCACATATGAGCTTATCAATCGTAATCATTTGATGGATCTAAGAATTAAAATGACTGAGGTTATGACATTTAGACAGCTCAACACTGCGAAATTCTAAGTTTTGTTTTGCTTGGGCTTGTCTGTCATGGATATCACCAATAAGAAATGAACCGTACCGGGTTTGT
>NZ_DCRI01000003.1:0-9818 GCF_002324975.1 Acinetobacter sp. UBA1496
TACTTTTTGAAACACCACCCATAGCAGTTTTGCTATTTTATAGTTTAATCAAAATATTCAACAACAATAGAGGACTTCAGCATGGCAGCAATCAAGACCCGCGAAATTCAATATACTGCGCAGGATGGCAGCACTTTGATTGGTTATTTTGCCGCACCAGAAACTGATGCACCTGTAGCAGGTGTTATCGTGGCACCCGAATGGTGGGGCCGCAATGACTATACTGAACAGCGTGCCCGTGAACTGGCGGAACATGGTTATGCCGCGCTGGCAATTGATATGTATGGTGACAAGAAAGTGACCACCAACTCTGATCAAGCCTATCAATGGATGATGCAGACGTTTGAAGATCCGGACACCATTGTGAATCGTGCAAAAGCAGCGCTAGATACACTGGCTGCACAGGATGAAGTCAATCCGGAAAAACTGGCTGCGATTGGTTTCTGCTACGGTGGTAAAGTGGCTCTGGATCTGGCTCGCTCAAATGCACCTTTAAAAGCTGTGGCTACTTTCCATGCCAACCTGTCTCCTAAAGCACCTGCACAAGAAGGCCAGGTACAGGCAGAAATTCTGGTCCTACATGGTGAAAAGGACAGTATGGTGAGCCTGGATGATGTCGCCAGCTTTAAAGAAGAAATGCAGGCGGCTAAGGTCGAGCATAATGTGATTGTATTTGAAAATGCCAAGCATGGATTTAGCAACCCGCTTGCGGATGAGCGCGCCAAGGCCAATGGTGTCGATCTGGGCTACAATGCTGAAGCAGAAAAACAAAGCTTGGCTGCCATGTATGAATTACTGGCACGACAACTCGCCTAATAACAGATAAATTGATCCGGCTCATGATCGAGCTGGGTCATACATGAAAAAATAAATTCAATGAAAGGAGCCAATATCATGACTGAAAATAACTGCCCGTACTGTAATTTTGACGAATACGATATTCTGGCTAAAAATGATTTTGCTGTCGTGTTACCTGAACCGAACTCGCTGTCCAAAGGACATTATGTAGTTACTCCATTACGTCATGTGGCGTCATTTTTTGAAATCACAGATAAAGAACGTAAAAGTATGATGTCTTTACTTGAGCAGGCCCGTAATGAACTGCAACTACGCTATCAACCTTCCGGTTTCCATATTGGGTTTAATGACGGCGAAGTATTTCAGGAAAAATCAGAGCATTTGCACATTCATATTATCCCGCGTTATGAAGGCAAGATATTAAAGCTGGATGCACGCTGGGGCATTGAAGAATAAGAATTTAATTTTTTTACTGAGTGAATGCTTTTCGAAGTGTTCACTTGTCCCTTCCATTTATTCATTTTTACTCTTGCAGTCTCGCTGTTTTAGCAGACTTTTCATCTTTTAGCTGAGTCTCTTCAGTTATACTAAGCCTCGTTTTCTAGTTTGTTCTATTTTCATGTTTGTGTTTTCAGATGCCCTTTTAGAATGGTTTGATGTGCATGGCCGCCATGATTTGCCGTGGCAAGTGGCCGATGATCCCTATAAGGTCTGGGTCTCTGAAATTATGCTACAGCAGACTCAGGTCAAAACCGTGCTGCAATATTTTGAGCGGTTTATTCAGCGTTTTCCGACGGTACAGGATCTCGGTACAGCTTCCTGGGATGATGTTGCGCCCTATTGGGCGGGGCTGGGCTATTATGCGCGTGCCCGTAATTTACATAAGGCAGCCGGTATTGTGGCAAGGCAGGGGCATTTCCCGACGAGCCTGGAAGAATGGATCGCCCTGCCCGGCATTGGCCGCTCAACCGCGGGAGCCTTAATGTCTTTGGGTTTACGTCAGTACGGCGTGATCATGGATGGTAATGTCAAACGGGTGCTGGCACGATTTTTTGCGATCGAAGATGATCTGTCTAAACCGGTTCATGAACGTGCCTTGTGGGAGCTTGCTGAACAGCTTTGCCCGGTTGAACGGAATCATGACTATACCCAGGCGATTATGGATCTCGGTGCGACCGTCTGTACTCCGAAAAAGCCTTTATGCCTGTATTGTCCAATGCAGCAACATTGCAAGGCACATCAACAGGGTCTGGAAAATGAATTGCCCTTTAAAAAAGCCAAAAAGCCGGTACCGGTCAAAGCAGCTCAAGTGCTGTTGATCCAGTCAGGTGATGAATGGCTATGGCAGCAACGTCCTAATAGTGGTCTTTGGGGCGGGCTTTGGTGTCTGCCAATTATTGAAGACACTCATACATTTGAACAACTGTGCCAGCAACTGGGTCTGAAAAATCTCGTACAAAAGATCCAGATCAGCCACAGTTTCACCCATTTTACCTGGCAGCTTGAAGCCATGGTTTTTGCAGTCGATGCAGATCAGCAGGAACATCTGGCGATTGAGTTACAGGGCTTCTGGATGAACCCGGAAACTGCGGTCAATGCAGGTATTCCAACCGCCATGAAAAAATTGATTTCTACCGTAAATTTATGACATAGTCTGGAACAAGAAGAATCATACTGGCCTCATTTAAGGATAAATATTTTGCGCCATTCTCTTGCGTTTGTCGGGCTTTCTTTGGTGATGTTATTTCTGGTGGCGTGTAGTAGCGCACCGAAACATCCTTCTGCGGTTCAACTTAATCCGGCACTGGTCAAAAAACTGAATCATATGCGTATGCCCTCTTCTCTGCCGATTCCGGTAGATCGGGTCCAGGCTCGTGAATTGAAAGATACTTGGGGAGCTTCGCGTAGTAGTGGCCGTTTGCATGAGGGCATTGATATTCTGGCTCCACGTGGAACCAAGGTTCGCAGTGCGACGCCTGGTCTAATCGCGGATTTACGGAATAACAATTTGGGTGGTAAAGTAGTCTGGATTCTGGGTCCAGGTGGTGCCTGGCATTATTATGCACATCTGGATGGTCATAAGCGTGGCCTGAAAGTCGGTGACTATGTCAAAAAGGGCGATGTCATTGGTTATGTCGGTAATACTGGCAATGCCCGGCATACTGCGCCACATCTGCATTATGGTCTTTATTTAGGTGGTAAGGGTCGTGGTGTTGTTAACCCTTATCCATATTTACGTTAATTTTAGGAAGTTTACATGTCAGAAGCGTTGATCAACCGTCTGGTCGAATTTGCTGAATCAGGCAATCAACAGAAAATCGTGCTCAATGGCCAGACCTATCAGGGCTGGATCATGGAAATTACCGAAGAGGCGCTTCTGATCAGTACCGGTTATGCCGATAAAAGTGGTAAGGATATGTGGATCCAGTTCAGTGATCTACAGCAGGCAGAACTCTCCTACTGGGATAATCAGCAAGATCAGTGGACGACATTTAAATTATAAAATAGGAAAAAGGAGCATCCCTTGACGATCCAACGCTGTGGCTGGTGCTCTGATGATCCCCTCTATACTGCCTACCATGATCAGGAATGGGGACAGGCGCTGCATGATGAAAAACGCCTATTTGAAATGCTGTGTCTGGAAGGCCAACAGGCCGGTTTAGCCTGGATTACCGTACTCAGAAAACGTGAATCTTATCGCAAACATTTCTTTCAATATTCTATTGAAACCATCGCGGCATTTACAGATGAGCAACTCACCGCAAAACTGCAAGATGCTAGTCTAATCCGGCATATTGGTAAACTAACTGCAATTCGCGATAATGCCCGGGCCTGGCAACAGCTTAAATCTCAAGAGATTGATGTGGTCACATGGTTATGGTCCTTTGCCCAGCAGCCCCGATTGAATAATGATGTGGCAGATTATCGCCAGGCTCCGGCACAAACCATTGAAAGCCAGAACATGTCCAAAGCCTTAAAAAAAGCAGGCTTTAAGTTTGTCGGTCCTACGATCTGTTATGCCTTTATGCAGGCAGTCGGCATGGTCGATGACCATGAAAATCACTGTCACTTTAAAACAATATCCTCCCATTCAAATAAGAGCTGAATCTATGTCCACTAATACTATTCAAGCTTATGCCGCAATGTCTGCCGGTGCTGCTCTGGAACCTTATCAATTTGATGCGGGTGAACTTCAGCCGCATCAGATCGAAGTGAAAGTTGAATACTGCGGCCTATGCCATTCTGATATTTCAGTACTCGATAATGACTGGGGATCTTCGGTCTATCCTGTGGTGGCTGGACATGAAGTGATTGGGACCATTACGCAACTGGGTTCTGAAGCCAAAGGTTTAAAAGTAGGTCAACGTGTCGGTATTGGCTGGACTGCGGAAAGCTGCCAACATTGTGATTCCTGTATTTCAGGCCAGCAAGTGCTGTGTACCGGTGGTCAGGTTGCAACCATTGTCGGTCATGCAGGCGGTTTTGCAGATAAAGTCCGTGCTGGCTGGCAATGGGCAATTCCCTTACCTGAAGATCTGGACCCGGAAAGTGCCGGTCCCCTGCTCTGTGGCGGGATTACCGTATTTGATCCGATTCTAAAACATCAGATTCAGGCCATTCACCACGTCGGTGTCATTGGTATTGGCGGTTTGGGACATATGGCGATCAAGCTACTGAAAGCTTGGGGGTGTGAAATTACCGCCTTTACTTCAAATCTGGATAAAACCGATGAGCTGAAAGCCATGGGTGCAGACCATGTAGTGAATAGTCGTGACCCAGCAGCGCTTAAACCGCTTCGTGGTAAATTTGACCTATTAATGAGTACTGTCAATGTCACACTAGACTGGCAGGCTTATTTATCAACACTGGCACCAAATGGTACTGTACATATGCTGGGCTTACCATTGGAACCCATGCAAATTTCTGCAGGTTCACTGATTGGTGGTGCTAAATCTGTGACTGGCTCGCCGACAGGTTCACCAGCAGCTTTACGTCAATTACTAAAATTTGCGGCACGTAAAAATATTGCGCCACAAATTGAGTTATTCCCAATGTCGGAAATTAATGCTGCGATTGAACGTCTGCACTCAGGCAAAGCCCGTTACCGGATCGTACTGAAAGCCGATTTCTAATTTGTACCGATCATCAGTAAATCTAGATCTGCCCTAGCAGCATGTTAGGGCAGATTTTTCTATGGCTATATTTGTAAATAATTGGTTTATAAATATTTAGCCAGCTTCTGAGCCAGAAATTCAATAAATAGATGCACCCGTTTAGGCAGATGCTCCTGACGGTAATAAACTGCATGAATTTTTTGATAATGCAGCTCAATCTGGTCTTCAAATAGCGCCTCTAAACGACCCGCCTGTAAATCATCCTCAACCAGAAAGCGTGACAGACAAGTAATACCCACCCCATATAAAGCCAATTGACGAACCGTTTCCCCATTGGGTGCCCGAATCTTTGGCTTCACAGTGATAGGTTCGCCATTCAGTCGAATCGGCCAAGTATTCAGATGCGTAGGCTGACTAAATCCCAGCAAAGTGTGCTCCGATAAATCTGCCACTGATTGCGGACTGCCTTTTTGCTGTAAATATTCAGGGCTAGCCACAATATACAAACGACTGCGGCATAATAATCTGGCATGCAGGCTGGAATCATGCAGTTCTCCAAAGCGGATCGCGACATCGGTTTTATGTTCCAGCAGATCAATCACCTGATCATGATTATTCAGTTCAATTTCGATGTGGGGATAGCGCTGCATAAATTCCTGAATCAGCGGCACGATTACATGCAGTACAAAAGGTGTCGCTGAATCTACCCGAATCAATCCTGACGTATCACTATCTGATTTCAGCAAAGCATCCTCAGCTTCTGCCAAATCATTGAGAATTTTGCGCGCCTTTTCTAGAAATAGCTGGCCTTCTTGAGTCAGTTTCAGCTTACGTGTGGTTCTTTCTAAAAGAGTAATATTTAACTTATTTTCCAGACGTTGCAGCGCCCGACTGACACCCGAAGTGGTTTGGCCTAAACGTTCTGCCGCCATGACGATAGAACCACTATCCACAATAGTGACAAAAGCCTGTAATTCTTCAATCGTCGATTTCATTTGTCACTCTTTTATTGATTTTCGGTCAATAATATTTTGCAAATTCAGCTATTTTTTCGCAACAATAAAAAGCACAAAATACTCAACATCGAAAATACTTAAAGATTAAAGCTATGAATATTGTTCCTCAATTTGGTGTCGGTACCTTTCGCCTGTCTGGACAGACCGTCATTGATTCAGTCAAAACAGCACTGGAAGTCGGTTATCGCGCTGTAGATACGGCACAGATTTATGCCAATGAAGCAGAAGTGGGTCAGGCCATTGCAGAAAGTCAGGTTAATCGTAACGAGCTGTTCATTACCACCAAAATCTGGACAGATAATTACGCACCAGACAAACTGATTCCAAGTTTCAAAGAGAGTCTACATAAACTACGTACCGATGCAGTCAATCTAACGCTCATTCATTGGCCTGCACCTCGTTTAGGCGTTCAAATTCCTGAGCTGATGCAGACTTTATTAGAAGCCAAACAGCAAGGTCTGACTGAGCATATTGGTGTGTCCAATTTCAATATTGAGCTGACCCAGCAAGCGATTGATAGTATTGGTCTGGAGCATATCGTAACCAACCAGATTGAACTCAGTCCTTATCTGCAAAATCAGCGTCTGGTCAGTTTCCTACAATCTCAGAAGATTGATGTCACCTCTTATATGACACTAGCTTATGGCAAAGTGCTGAATGATCCTGTCCTGCAAGGAATTGCTGCACAGCATCAGGCTTCGACTGCACAAATTGCACTGGCTTGGGCCTTGCAAAAAGGTTTTGCTGTGATTCCTTCTTCAACCAAACGTGAACATCTGCTTGCCAATCTGGCAGCGCAGGAGATACAACTGTCTCAAGAAGAAATGGCTTTGATCAGCACCTTGGAGCGCAATGGCCGCGAGGTTGATCCGGACCAGCTTGCGCCTATCTGGGATTAAACAGAAACCATGAAAGTTAATTTTTCTTTGCTTGCACTGGCGGTTGGTGCCTTTGCAATTGGTACCACTGAATTTTCTCCAATGGGTTTTCTGCCAGAAATCGCCCGTGATCTAGAGATTTCGATTCCTCGTGCCGGGATGCTGATCAGTGCCTATGCCTTAGGGGTGATGTTGGGTGCACCACTAATGACCCTCTGGTTAAGCCGTTATTCCAAACGTAAGTCTCTCATTTTACTGATGGCGATTTTTACGATTGGTAATATTCTGGCGACATTAGCGCCTAATTATCTGGGGCTGATGGGGGCACGCATCATTACCAGCCTGAACCATGGTGCTTTCTTCGGGATTGGTTCGGTTGTCGCGGCCAGTGTCGTTCCGAAAGATAAACAGGCCAGCGCTGTAGCCATGATGTTTATGGGCCTGACCATTGCCAATATTGGCGGGGTGCCACTGGCAACCTGGATAGGACAACATATCGGCTGGCGTATGGCTTTTCTGGGTATTTCCCTGCTTGGTGTGCTGACCATGTTCTCCCTATGGAAAGCCTTACCAGAAGGCCAAAGCAGTCAGAAACCGGATGTAAGGCAGGAGCTGCAAGTCCTGACCCGCCTGCCTGTTGTTTTAGCTTTATTAACTACCGTGATGAGTGCAGGGGCCATGTTTGCCCTATACACTTATATTGCCCCGAGTCTGCAAAGTTTTACTCAGGCTTCCCCTGCATTGATTACTTTGATGCTGGTGTTGATCGGGGTAGGTTTCTCGATTGGTAATCATCTGGGTGGCAAGTTTGCAGATTTATCCTTAAATAAAACCCTGATCGGCTTTTTAATCTTGCTTATGCTGATGATGCTGCTTTTCCCGATTCTGGCAAGCACAGCTCTTGGCGCAGGTCTGGCATTAATCATCTGGGGTGCTGCTGCCTTTGCCGTGGTTCCACCTTTACAGATGCGAGTCATGTCCGTGGCTTATGATGCGCCTGGGCTGGCTTCTTCGGTAAATATTGGTGCCTTTAACCTCGGGAATGCTTTGGGTGCGATTGCGGGAGCCAGTGTGCTAAATCTGGGACTTAGCTATAGTGCGGTTTCATTTACCGGTGCTGGGCTCAGTGCTGTTGCTTTGCTTTTGGTCTTTATCCAAATGAAACTGGTTCCGCAGCAAGACATAACTGCGCAGCAATGCTCTTAAAATTTCCTTCATCAAAAAGTCCGCCTGATGCGGACTCTTTATTGGCTATTTAACGTAAAGCTTCAGGTAACACAGGCGTTGCCACAGGTTTAGCCAGTTCGGTTTTCATCTTTTGCAGCATCTGATAAGGCTGCTGTTGCACAAACATATTCACAAAGGTTAAAGGAATCGAACCTTCAGGATTGGCATAGCCATAAGTCGATACCTTGACCTTGTTATTGGCCAGTTTCTGGAAAGTCCAGTCTCCCTGATAATCAGTCAAACGCACATAATTCGGGTTTAGGGCATACCCAGTCTGAATCGCTTTATTCTTGATGGTGATCTGACCATTGGCATCCTTGATCATTTTGCCCTGCACAATCAGATCACGGTCTTTTAAAGGGAATGGAAAATCCAGCACCATATACAAGGTGAAATCGCCTTTTTTATCATCACGCGACAGCACCTTGATACTGCCCATATAAGGCACCCATTTCACCGCATGATCAACATCCAGAATCAGAGAAACGGCATTCTCAATCGGGACATTGTAGGTGGTTTCGGCTTTATAGAGAAAAACGGGATTACGTTCATCCTGATAGGTCCAGACTTTAATATTATTTTTATTAATGCTGAGCTTGGCATTCTGCACAGAGGTCGACTGTGCTGTAGCGGCAAAGGCTACAGCACACGCCATTAATATTAATTTCTTCATTCCATTGTCATCTTATTTTAGTTTTAAGTTATTTTTATATAGGATTTTGACGAAAATTTATACTTGAATATCGTTAAAACCAAGTACATCCTTCATGTCATATTTACGTGCATCACGACCAACGACCCAAGCTGCGGCACGTACGGCACCCGCTGCAAAGTTCATACGGTTGGTGGCTTTATGCGTAATTTCAACACGCTCGCCTTCGCCAATAAACATTGCAGTATGTTCACCGACGATATCACCGCCACGAATGGTCTGAAAACCAATACTTTTACGTTCACGAGGACCCGTATGCCCTTCACGATGATATACCGCATCTTTTTTCAGATCACGACCCAGTGCTCCAGCAATCGCCTCACCCATCATAAGAGCTGTACCTGATGGCGCATCTACCTTATGACGGTGATGTGCTTCAATCACTTCAATATCGACCGTATCACCAAAGACTTTAGAGGCAAGTTCTAGCAGTTTGATCGAAACGTTCACACCTACTGAATAATTCGCTGCATAGACCACTGGAGTTTCTTTTGCAGATTCATCCAGATAAGCTTTTTGTTCGTCATTCATACCAGTCGTACCAATCACGATCGCAACGCCATTTTCACGGCAGATTTTAAGATGATTCACCGTCGCAGCAGGCGCAGTAAAGTCGATCACTACGTCACAGTCTTTAACTACTTCTTCAAGATGGCCGACAACCTTTACACCCAGGCTCCCTACACCAGCCAGTTCACCGGCATCTGCGCCAATCAATGAGCTTTCAGGGCGCTCAACAGCTGCTGCCAATTGGTAACCGGCTTCTTTCACCGCCTGAATAAGGATGCGTCCCATACGGCCGCCTGCACCTAAAATCCCAATGCGTGGTGTCGCTGACATAACATAGTCCTGATGTTGATTCGAAATTGCTCTTACTATAGCAAAACTCGCTCATAACACTAAGATTGATCGCATAAAAATCAATGAAAAGAATTAAAGAGGATCATGAGGGTTTTTGATATGTATCCATATAAACAATATTTTATGGACAAGTAAAAAGAAAATAATTCCGTTAGAGGAATAATGATTAGGGTCTGTTGACACTTACTGTTCATAATTAACCCTATAAAGG
>NZ_DCRI01000070.1:0-37513 GCF_002324975.1 Acinetobacter sp. UBA1496
TCTTTGTGCAACAAAGCCATTAAGAATTGTTTTATTAAGAATATAGTTAGTTTTAAATACAGTTTTTAAACTACATTCCTTAGTTTTCTAAATACAGCTAAAAATAGCCAATCCAATCCAAAATTTGATGAGGGGTAGGTTGTGGGGGTAAAATCATAGACAAGAAAAAAGCCCTTGCAAATACAAGGGCTTAATTCAAAATTTGGCGGAAGCGGTGAGATTCGAACTCACGGAGGGGTATAAGCCCTCGTCGGTTTTCAAGACCGGTGCATTAAACCGCTCTGCCACGCTTCCATGTGCGCAATAATACGGAGCTTTTAGGCGACTGACAAGTGAAAATTACAGTGAATCTCATCAACTGCATATAGTTTCATCAAATCCTTACAATTTTGCTGCCAATTCTGCCCCTTCACGAATTGCACGCTTGGCATCCAGCTCAGCAGCCAGCTTTGCTCCACCAATAATATGGTAATTCGCTAAAGTCTTTTGATCCTCTGAAGGCATGACATCTTTGACTGACTCCTGACCAGCACAAACGACGACCGTATCTACACGCAGCAACTGATCATGCCCATCCACTTCAATCCACAAACCTTCATCCGTGATCGATTTATAGTGCACGCCGCGTAACATGCGCACGCCATGTTTTTTTAGTTGGGCACGATGAACCCAACCTGTGGTTTTACCCAAACCTGCTCCTAAAGCAGTAGTTTTACGCTGTAATAAATAAATTTCCCGGACTGGTGGCTCGAGTTCTGCTGGCTGCAGTCCGCCTTCACTTACATAATTAGCATGCAGATCTACACCCCACTCCCGTTTCCATTCATCTACAGGTTGTGGTTGCGGCTGATGCGGGGGCTTTAATAAAAATTCTGATACATCAAAACCGATTCCACCGGCACCAATGACCGCGACACGATCTCCTACTGGTGCACCGCGCAATACTTCAGCATAAGACAGAACTTGAGGTGCATCACTACCGGCAATTTTCAATTCACGCGGAACAACGCCCGTAGCAACAATGACTTCATCAAAACCTTCGCGTTCCAATTGCTCCCGATTCACTCGAGTATTTAAACGGACATCTACCCCAGTTTTTTCCAGTTGTACTTTAAAATAGCGAATGGTTTCATGGAATTCTTCTTTGCCTGGAATCACTTTGGCCAGATTAAATTGCCCACCCACTTCACTAGTAGCTTCAAACAAAGTCACATCATGACCGCGGCTGGCAGCGACTGTGGCTGCGGATAAACCTGCCACACCACCACCCACCACGGCAATCCCTTTAGGCTTTTTGGTTTTGACATAAACCAGTTCGGTTTCATAACCAGCACGTGGATTCACTAAACAGGTAGCGCGTTTATTTTTAAATGTATGATCCAGACAGGCCTGATTACAGGCGATACAGGTATTAATTTCATCAACACGATTGGTTGCTGTCTTATTCACCCAGAATGCATCTGCCAATAGTGGGCGTGCCATTTGCACCATATCTGCCTGACCCGATGCCAAAATCGCTTCAGCAGTTTCTGGCATATTAATCCGGTTCGATGCAATGACTGGAACAGTAACATGCTTTTTGACTTCTGCGGTGTAATCTACGAATGCAGCACGAGGAACTGAAGTGACAATCGTCGGAATACGTGCTTCATGCCAGCCAATACCGGTATTCAGCAAAGTTATTCCAGCCTTCTCTAGTGCTTTAGCCACTGTAATCACTTCCTGCATAGTATTGCCATCATGCACCAGATCTAGCAAGGACAAGCGGAAACAGATAATAAATTTTTCACCAATTTCAGCACGGATTGCTTTAACAATCTCCACCGCAAAACGCATGCGGTTTTCAATTTCTCCACCCCAGCGATCAGTACGCTGATTGACGTGACGGCTTAAAAACTGGTTAATCAAATACCCTTCAGATCCCATGATTTCCACGCCGTCATAGCCCGCTTTTTTAGCCAGTTTTGCAGTTTTAACATAGTCCTGAACCGTATCCAGAATCTGGTTTTCAGACATCTGACGTGGTTTAAAAGGTGAAATTGGCGATTTGATCGGGCTCGCAGATACCACAAAGGGCTGATAGCCATAACGTCCGGCATGCAAAATTTGCAACAGAATCTTGGCCCCATGCTTATGCACGGCATGCGTAACCAGTCGGTGCGGTGCAACATCACCCAAGGTATTCATCGTTCCACCAGCAGGCAATAACCAGCCCTGACGGTTAGGTGAAATCCCGCCAGTAATCAGGAGACCCACACCACCTTTGGCACGTTCACCAAAATAAGCTGCCAGTTTAGGATAATTATAAAACCGATCTTCCAAGCCCGTATGCATTGATCCCATCACCACACGGTTTTTAATCGTGGTGAAACCCAGATGTAATGGTTTTAAAATATTTGCATAGCGCGTCGTTGTCATAAAATATCCCTGATTCT
Organism: Acinetobacter sp. UBA1496; assembly: GCF_002324975.1. Taxonomy (NCBI): domain Bacteria; kingdom Pseudomonadati; phylum Pseudomonadota; class Gammaproteobacteria; order Moraxellales; family Moraxellaceae; genus Acinetobacter; species Acinetobacter sp. UBA1496. The sequence continues at coordinate 2,436 of NZ_DCRI01000070.1, forward strand.
TATTTGGCTAAAAGCTTAAATCTTATCCATGTACTTTAACTGATTTTTAGAGGCTTTTTATGACTATCAGGTCCGCTTTCTCAGGCACAAATACCAATTGTGATATTTATGCCGTACCTTAATGGTGAATTTATTGCTGCCATTGATTTTTGCTCGATTTCCATAAGGCAATTACACCGAGTACTGTACCAATGGGAAAACTGAGCAGCATCAGGATCGCCATAATTCTGGACAAGGTGCGTCCTGAACCATTGCCCTGTTTTACCTTGAGACAGGCCTGAATATTCAAAACAATCAGCACAGCCAAAAGTAGCAACACAATAACCAGACTCAACATGGAAATCGTCGACTGCTGATATTCCAGATATAAAAATGCAACCGTACTAAAAACCAGCAAACCGGCATAGATTCCATGCACAATCGACAGGGTTTCATTTTTGGCAGCCGGTTGCAGATTAGGTAAAGGAGGAATATTTGGGCTCATGAGGGCTATCCTGAAGATGTTTTTTTAATGATGTTATTGAATCTTCCCAGATTTTCCTATTTTTTAAGCATTTGTCAAAAATACGGTAATTTTATGATTATCTAAGCCTATTGAATCAAGATTTTGAAACGAGTTTTTCTTTTCTAAAGCAAACCTAAATAAAATAATGATACAATTGACGCAATATGTGTTTTTTCAGGCCACCACTTCTGGCGTGCCTATTTCATATCATTAGGATGAACAATGTCTGATAATGCAACTATCTTGCAGAATGTCCCAGTAGGCAAAAAAGTTGGTATTGCCTTTTCTGGCGGTCTAGATACTTCTGCAGCTCTTTTGTGGATGAAACAAAAAGGCGCTGAACCTTATGCTTATACAGCAAACCTGGGTCAGCCAGACGAAGACGATTACGATGCGATTCCAAAAAAAGCTGAAGCTTATGGCGCAGTAAAAGCACGTTTGATCGACTGCCGTTTACAGCTTGCATTAGAGGGTATTGCTGCAATTCAATGTGGCGCGTTCCACATTTCTACAGGTGGCGTTCCATACTTCAACACGACTCCTCTTGGCCGTGCAGTAACAGGTACCATGCTGGTAACTGCAATGAAAGAAGATGACGTGAACATCTGGGGTGACGGTTCTACTTATAAAGGTAACGACATCGAGCGTTTCTACCGCTACGGTCTGTTGACTAACCCTAACCTGAAAATCTACAAACCTTGGTTAGACCAGACCTTCATTGACGAGCTAGGTGGCCGTGCAGAAATGTCACAGTTCCTGATCGACAATGGCTTTGACTACAAAATGTCAAAAGAGAAAGCTTACTCAACTGACTCAAACATGTTGGGTGCGACTCACGAAGCCAAAGATCTTGAATACCTGAATGCGGGTATCAAAATCGTTGACCCAATCATGGGCGTTGCATTCTGGAAAGAAGAAGTTGAAATCAAACCTGAAGAAGTATCGATTACTTTTGAAGAAGGTTTCCCTGTTGCAATCAATGGTCAACGTATCGAAGATCCAGTTGAGTTCATTCTTGAAGCGAACCGTATTGGTGGCCGTCATGGTCTAGGTATGTCGGATCAGATCGAAAACCGTATCATCGAAGCGAAATCTCGTGGTATCTACGAAGCTCCGGGTATGGCCCTTCTTCACATCGCTTATGAACGTCTGGTCACTGGTATTCATAACGAAGATACGATCGAACAATACCGTATCAACGGTCTTCGTTTGGGTCGTCTTCTGTACCAAGGTCGCTGGTTCGATTCTCAAGCATTGATGCTTCGTGAAACTGCACAGCGTTGGGTAGCTAAAGCTATCACTGGTACTGTGACTTTAGAACTGCGTCGTGGTAATGACTACACCATCATGAACACTGAATCTCCTAACCTCACTTATGAAGCTGAGCGTTTGACTATGGAGAAAGGTGATTCTATGTTCTCTCCAGCGGATCGTATCGGTCAGTTGACTATGCGTAACCTGGATATCACAGATACACGTGCGAAACTGGGTATCTATACAGATTCTGGCTTACTCGCAGTAGGTACAGGTTCTGCAGTACCTCAATTAAAAGACAAAAACAAATAAGTTTGTTAAAGTCAAAAAAACCGCTCATCTGAGCGGTTTTTTTATAGATTCGATTTAGACATTCACACTGTTTGGATTTGCAGTGCGGATCGACTGATAATAAATCTGATTCCGTCCTAGCTGTTTGGCTCGATACAACGCCTGATCGGCAATTCCCAACAAAGCATCCTTATCAATGAAGTATTCACCACGATAAACGGTAATGCCCAAACTGATGGTGATATGGTTAGCTACACCAGATTTCTCATGTGGAATTTCCAGACGCTCAATTGCATTAAAGATATTGGAAGCCACTGCATAGGCGCCATGCGCATCGGTTTCCGGAAGCAGTACGACAAACTCTTCACCACCATAACGGGCCACAAAGTCCATATGCCGGATCGCATTTTTAATGGTAAAGGCAATACTGGAAATAACATCGTCCCCTTTTTGATGTCCATAAAAATCGTTATAGTTTTTAAAGTGATCGACATCGATAAACAAAATCGCCAAAGCATGCTGATTACGACGGGAACGTTCAAAAAAGATATCCAGTGTTTCATCGAAAGTTCGTCGATTAGAGATTTTGGTCAGTTCATCATGCTGGCTTAAATGCAGTAATTCTGTGGTATGAATCCGCTGAATTTTCTCACTGATTCTGGCCCGCATAGTATAGAGAAAAATCATTCGCTCACGGGCAAAAAGCATATAACTAATCACACATCCCAATAGGCTACTGCCGATCAGAATCCGTCCCAAGACCAGCGCATTAAAGTCGATCGATAATATGGATAACAGCCAGACTGTACAAAGTGCAGCAAATAACCCCGTGATTAACATCTGTAAAGGTTTTACTCCGGTCAGAATATAACCCAGAATGTAGATAATGGTGATGATCGCCATCGACTGATGTTGCAAGCTTACTGTTTGAATGGACATGGTCAGATAGGAGGTCGAGACTATCATCCAGAACATCAGCAGCATGGAAGCTTGCGGAAAAAAGCGTTTGATTTTAGGTAGACAGGAGAAGAAATAAAAAGCAAGTAAAGCTAGACTACCATTGATCAGCCCCAGCATACAGCGCACAAAATCTTGTACGAAATATTGTGAATCGATAATCCAGTAGTCCGTTGGAACCATAACGAGCAGAAAAATAAAATAGGTCAGTACTCCTGCCCAAACATATTTTTCGACATGTTTACGTGCCCGCTCCAGGTTTTTGCTCCAGAACTCCTGTTCCAGATTCTGAGGGAAAATCGAACCTACACGCTGACTTTGCCGTGTGATTAATTCTTCTATTTTTTCTTTTTCATCTTGCAATTTTGCTAGATTGTACTTGTATTCCATTGCCAAGTAATTATGTAATTTTTTTATTAATTTTAAAATATCATACTTTTATAAATTAATTTATAGATATCCCTTATTTTGTATATATTTCTCGTTACCATTTTGGGCATAGATGCATTATCATTTGTTTTATTTCTCCGATTGAATTCGCCTTGAATACGATTACCCTTCTCCAGCCAGACGACTGGCATGCCCACTTGCGTGATGGTCTCGCTCTGCAACGCACCGTTCCTGATCTAGCCAAACAGTTTTCCCGCGCAATCTGTATGCCGAATCTTGTTCCCCCAGTTAAAACTGTGGAAGAAGCATTAAGCTACCGTGAACGTATTATGGCGCATGTTCCTGAAGGTAGCGATTTTGATCCACGCATGGTGCTGTATTTCACAGATAATACCTCTCCAAGTGAAGTCAAAAAGATTAAAGATTCTGATCATGTCAATGCCATTAAACTTTACCCTGCTGGCGCAACCACCAACTCGGATAGCGGTGTAAGCGACATTCGTAAAGTATATTCAGTTATTGAACAGCTGGAAGAGCATCAGGTGCCTTTATTGCTGCACGGTGAAGTGACGCATAACCATGTCGATATTTTTGACCGTGAAAAACGCTTTCTAGACGAAGTCTTAGCACCGTTACTGAAACAGTTCCCGAAACTGAAACTGGTTCTGGAACACATTACCACCAGCGAAGCAGCTAATTTCGTGCTGGAACAGGATCGTAATGTAGCTGCGACCATTACTCCACAGCACTTACTGTTTAACCGTAATGATATGCTGGTTGGTGGGATCAAACCGCACTTCTATTGCCTGCCAATTTTAAAACGTCAGACGCATCAGCAAACGTTGCTTGAAGTAGCGATCAGCGGTAATCCTAAATTTTTCTTAGGCACCGACAGTGCACCGCACTCAAAAAATGCCAAAGAAAATGCGTGTGGCTGCGCAGGATGCTATAGTGCTCCTACTGCAATTGAGTTATATGCTCAGGCTTTTGATCAAGTAGGTAAAATCGACCGTCTAGAAGGTTTTGCCAGCCACTTTGGTGCAGATTTCTACGGCCTCCCACGTAATACCAAAACCATTACGCTGGTCAAAGAAGATCAAATTATTCCTGAAAGTCTAGACTACTTGGATGGTGAAAAAATCGTTCCGCTATATGCAGGAAAAACCATTCAATGGAGAAAAATGTGACAAATGAAACTCTTCCAGTCATTGGTCAGCGTTTCCGTGGATTTTTGCCTGTTGTTGTCGATGTTGAGACAGCAGGCTTTAATGCACAGACTGATGCCTTGTTAGAAATTGCGGCCATTCCAATTGTTTATAATGAAGATGGTCAGTTTGTGCCTGGTGAAGCTTACCATGCACATATCAATCCTTTCGAAGGTGCCAACCTGGATCGCCGCTCTTTGGAATTTATCGGGATTGACCCGTCAAATCCAATGCGGATCGCGATGGCTGAAGATGAAAAAACCGCGTTGAAACGTATTTTTAAATCAGTCAATGAAGTGCGTCGTCAGCAAAACTGTACGCATGCCGTTTTGGTCGGTCATAATGCGCATTTTGATTTGGGCTTTGTACAGGCAGCAATTGCCCGTACCGGAACCAAAAACCAGAACCCGTTCCACAGTTTTTCTGTGTTTGATACCGTGACGTTAAGTGCGGTGATGTTTGGTCAAACGGTTCTGGCTAAATCTTGTATTCAGGCCGGTATTGAGTTTGATGGCAAAGAAGCACACTCTGCGTTATACGATACGCAAAAGACTGCGGAACTGTTTTGCTATATTTTAAACAAACTCGCACCTCACCTGCTTGACACTTTGGTGGCGGATCAATAAGATACCGCCATCTTCTAAACGTCCCTATCGTCTAGAGGCCTAGGACATCGCCCTTTCACGGCGGTAACCGGGGTTCGAATCCCCGTAGGGACGCCATCTTATTTACTCCACTCTTCTTTCATTTTTTCCAAGAAAACTCTTTTTCTTATTATTGCTTTCAATCCTATTGTTATAAATTCCGCATGACTGAGTTTGGTGCACTTTCTCGTTTGCTTAGGCTATAATCAAGTTGATGTTAGGTTTTGATCAATTTTCCCATGCTAAAGAAAATCTTGCTTGTTTTACTCATTCTGGCACCTTCAGCGCTTTATATTTATGTGATCAGTCGCGATGATAAAACTGCTGAGAATCAAGCAGAAACTACGCCTGCTGAAAAAACATCAACTGAGCAATACCAGACCCCAGATCACTAGTTTTTAAGAGACTTCGCAAATATTTATTTTTCAAATTAAATAAACAACTTTATGAGGAAATTCCAATTTATGTGATATTTCACATAATTAAAACTAAAATACTTTTTTTACATCTCTCCTTTTAATTGAGCTATGCAATCTCCCTCTCCACCTTCAGAGCATTCGTCTATTGAGGGTCAAACTCCGTCATTAAAACGTGCCATGGGCACACGTCATCTGATCATGCTCTCCCTTGGTGGCGCAATTGGTACCGGCCTGTTTATGGGTTCAGGTGAAGTCATTTCACAGGCTGGGCCTTTGGGCGCAGTCCTTGCCTATATTATTGGTGGCTTGATCGCCTATATGGTAATGCTCTGCCTCGGTGAACTGGCCGTACATTTACCTGTGTCTGGTTCTTTTGGTGCCTTTGCAACCCATTATATTGGGCCGGGTACAGGCTATATGGTGTCCTGGATGTACTGGCTGGGCTGGTCAGCCACCTTGGGTACCGAATTTACTGCCGCTGCGATTCTGATGCAGGAATGGTTTCCGCAAACTTTGATCTGGTTATGGACATTGATCTTTGCTGCAGGTGTTCTGCTCTCCAATCTAAGCTCAACCCGTACCTTTGCCGAATCAGAATTCTGGCTATCGCTGGTGAAAGTCGCGACTGTACTGATTTTTATTATTCTGGGCTTTGCCTGTATCTTTGGCTTTATTCCGTTCCAAGGTTATGAATCTGCGCCACTGTTCAATAATTTGACTGAACATGGCTGGCTGCCAAACGGTTTAATTCCGTTATTCACCACATTACTAATCGTGAACTTTGCCTTTAATGGTACCGAGATGATCGGGATCGCTGCCGGTGAAACCGAAAATCCTGAGAAAAATGTACCGAAAGCGATTCATGCTGCGGTATGGCGTCTGATGATTTTCTTTGTCGGAACCATTATCGTGATTAGCTCGCTGCTGACTTATACCGATGCGGGTTTACAGGTCGGTGGTCATGGGGGCTTAAGCAGCAGTCCGTTTGTATCCGTGTTTACCCAAATGGGTATTCCATATGCGGAAGACTTTATCCGTTTCGTAATTATCACTGCGCTGCTCTCTACTGCAAACTCTGGACTCTATGCAGCTTCACGTATGATGTGGGCATTGTCTTCACAAAACCAGTTACCGCGACTATTTGCCAAAGTCAGCAAATCCGGCGTGCCTTATGTAGCAGTTTGGGTCACCATGATTGGCGGCTTGCCTGGTCTGCTCTCTGAACAATTTGGTGCAGATGTCATCTTTAAAAACCTGATGGGCGTGGCCGCTTTTACCATGGTGATTGTCTGGATGAGTATCTGCTGGAGCCAGTTTAATTTCCGTCGCCAATGGCTGAAGTCTGGTCATAGCGTCTCTGAACTAAAATTCCGTACACCTTGGTTCCCCTTAGTTCCCACTCTAGGTTTTGTAACTTGTACTGCAACTGGTCTGAGTATGGCAGCTGACCCAGAAATGCTCTCTGGTTTTATTGGCTGTTTATTGTTTATGGCAGCATGTTATGCAAGTTACTATTGGCTTTATCATCAAAAAGCTTAAATTCTAAACTTTTGAACTGAAATAATTTCTTTAATAAACCCAATTCCGATTGGGTTTATTTTTTCATATCAGGTAAATCCGTTCAGAAAATAATATCTTAATAAAATAAAGTTTTTGTTTTGCCTAATGTTTAAACTGTTAAATACATTTTAGTAAAAACTCTTTTGACAAAGTCCGGCTTAGTCCTTAATATAGCCATCACCTCGCAACGTCCCTATCGTCTAGAGGCCTAGGACATCGCCCTTTCACGGCGGTAACCGGGGTTCGAATCCCCGTAGGGACGCCATTATCTGATCGCTCACGATCAAGTCTTATACATAATCCATATTAATACGTTGCAGATTTGTAGTTTTTCACTACAATAACCCGCTTCATTCTTTTATTTTTTGACTCCTATGCACTCATCTCCGAATGATGCTACGCATCAGGGCAATTCTGCGCCTTTAAAACGCGCTATGAGTACTCGACATCTGGTCATGATTTCGCTTGGTGGCGCAATCGGAACAGGCCTATTTCTAGGTTCGGGTGAAGTCATTGCACAAACGGGGCCTGTAGGTGCCATTCTTGCTTATCTCCTTGGCGGGATCATCGCTTACATGGTTATGCTATGTCTGGGTGAACTTGCCGTTCATATGCCCGAATCGGGTTCATTTGGCGCCTATGCCAAACGCTATATTGGACCAGGGACTGGCTACACCATTACCTGGCTATACTGGCTGACCTGGTCAGTGACCTTGGGAACCGAATTTACCGCTGCAGCTTTATTAATGCAGGAATGGTTCCCTGATAGCTCCATGTGGATGTGGACACTGATTTTTGGCGCTTTCGTATTCGCACTGAATATGATTTCCACTCGCTGGTTTGCAGAGTCCGAGTTCTGGCTGGCACTGGTGAAAGTCGTTACTGTCGTAACCTTTATCCTGCTTGGCCTACTCGCTATATTTGGTGTAGTAGGCTATCAAGGACAGGAAACTGCTCCGCTATTCAGTAACCTGACAGCTCAAGGCTGGTTCCCGGAAGGTCTGTTCCCAATCTTCACAACCATGCTGATTGTAAACTTTGCATTCTCTGGCACAGAACTGATTGGTGTGGCTGCGGGTGAAACCAAAGATCCTGCCAAAAATGTACCAAAAGCGATTAATACTGCAATTTTCCGCTTACTGATTTTCTTTGTAGGTACGATTATTGTGGTGACCTCCCTTCTTCCGCATCAGGAAGCAGGTCTGGCAGCTGAAGGTGTCAGTAGCAGTCCATTCGTGACAGTATTCCAGCATATTGGTATTCCTTATGCCGAAGATATTATCCGCTTTGTGATTATCACAGCACTGCTGTCTGCTGCTAACTCAGGTCTATTCGCTGCATCCCGTATGATGTGGTCATTGTCTTACAGCAAACAGTTACCAGCAGTATTTTCCCGCTTAAATGCGCGTGGTGTACCTTATATTGCAGTCATTGTCACCATGATTGGTGGTATGCCTGGTTTGCTGTCTGAACAGTTTGCCCCGGAAACTATCTTCACTAACTTGCTAGGTATTGCAGCATTTACCATGGTAGTGGTCTGGATGAGCATCTGTCTCAGCATGTTCAACTTCCGCCGTGAATGGTACAAACAGGGTAAAACAGCGAAGGATCTTGATTTTGCTGCGCCATTGTTCCCGATCGTACCGATCCTGGGTTTTCTTTTCTGTCTGATTACCTGTATCAGTATGGTGTTTGATCCGAACATGCGGATCAGTTTCTTTGGCTGTCTGCTGTTTATCGCACTGTGCTATGGCAGCTACTACAAGTTCTATCACAAAAATGTTTAAACATTAAAATGATTAAAAGAGCAGCTTCGGCTGCTTTCTTTTATTTATACTGAAAATGTTCTAGGCAGCCAGCGTGGTGTGTCGATGAAAATTATTTATATTCATGGCATGAACAAGCAGAAATTCAGCTCTGCGTCTTTGCGTCAACGCTGGCTCAGTCTGCTAAAACGCGGTCTGGAACAGTTACATCAACAGGCACATTTTGCTTATCTGAAACGGCATATCCGTATTCCTTTTTATGGCGACTTGCTGTTCCGTCATCATTTACATAATGTGCTAAATGCCAGCACCTTGATGCCACAAGACTGGCCTCGCTTTCCCTTCCATCAGCCAGTTAAATCCCAGCCACCACCACCCCATCTCAATCAATATTCACCTGAAATTTGTGAAATTCCCGAGCTAAAGGTTGAGGATGCCATGACCTTTAACCAGAAGGTGAAGTTTATTAGTACTTTGAGCCGGAATACTCTATTACGGGATTTTGTGATCTTACTGAATCATTTCCCTCGCCTGCATGATACGCTGATCAAAAAATTTCTGATTGAAACCTATTCTTATCTGGCAAATTTCACATTCATGCAGCAGGTGCATCAGCGAATTGGCCAGCAACTGCATGGCGATAAACCCTGTATCCTGATAGCTCATTCCTTAGGAAGTGTGATTGCCTATCATTATCTGCTTCTGCATCCAGAACTGAATGTACAGCGTTTTATCAGTATGGGATCACCAATGGCTTTCCGGGTCATTCAGGAACATTTGCCACAGCCTGTTCACCGGCCAGAAGCTATTAAAGGTGACTGGATTAATTTTTATTGCAGTGATGACTTTTTAACTGCCTTTCCATTATCAGAACCGCCTTTTCAGTTTCAGCCGGCAATTATCAATCGGGAGATTCGTACTTCAATGTATCATCCGCATGATATTGATGGCTATGTCCAGCATCCGAAAGTCATCGAAGCCCTGCTGGAATTACTCTAAAAAGCATCTCAATTTACAGATTTAATTCTAATATTTTCTTTGTACTATTTTTCTGCTGAGTCAAATTCTTTATCCATACCTACTCATTTTCTGGTTTATTTATGACATTTTTACAAATATACATATGTCTGTTAATTATTGTTTTATCAAAGATAATTTACACATTAACACCACAAAAAGCGCTGCTTTTGCTACGTTAATTTTTTCTATACTGTAAATATAATTCTATCGAACTCAGTGGGGTGTCGATGAAAGTTATTTTTATTCATGGAATGAATCAGCAACATCATAGCGCTGCCTCCATCCGCCAACGCTGGCTCCATATACTTCAAAAAGGGATGCGCAAACACCAACAAGATGCCAGATTTAGCTATTTAAAACGTCACATTCGTATTCCATTTTATGGCGATCTGCTTTCACGTTATAACGTCCGCAATATTCTAGAAGCCGGCACCCTGATACCACAGGAATGGCCCAGCTTTCCTTTTCGCAAGCCAGCTCAACCTCAGCTTCCTGCCCCTGTTCCACGTCCTGGCTGGCGTAGGCCCACAATTACCGATTTTTCCCAACCCGGTTCAAGTGACACCATGGATTTCAGACAGAAATTCAATTATTTTACCGCTCTCGGCAGGAATGTGGCGCTTCGGGATTTTGCCTTATTACTCAATTATTTTCCCACTCTGCATCGCACTCTATTGCAGAGATTTCTGATTGAAACTTATCTTTATCTCGATAACCCTGATTTCATGAGAGAGGTACATGAACGGATTGCCCGACAACTGAGTGGTCGCAAACCCTGCATTGTCATTGCTCATTCTTTAGGAAGTGTGATTGCCTATAATCATCTCATCCAGCACCCTGAACTGAATGTACAGCGTTTTATTACTTTAGGTTCGCCATTAGCTTTCCAGGTGATTCAATCCAGCCTGGCACAGCCAGTGGTACGACCTCAGGCAATTAAAGGCGACTGGATCAATTTCTATTCAACGGATGATTATCTTACTGCCATTCCGCTTACTCAACCGCCATTCAAGTTTGAACCTGAAATCATCAATCATGGCATTCGTACACATATTCACCGTCCACATGATATTACTGGCTATTTACTACATCCTCAGGTCGTTGAAGCTATTCTGGAATTACTTAAAAATCCGGCTTAAATCCGGCATTTTTCAAGTATTCTACTAATATTGTTTTAAATTTATGCACTCAAAAGAAAAATTCCAAAAAACTCTGGAAAAGCGTTTGACACCCCCATGTTTTCACCCTAATATACGCCCACCTCTGAAACGTCCCTATCGTCTAGAGGCCTAGGACATCGCCCTTTCACGGCGGTAACCGGGGTTCGAATCCCCGTAGGGACGCCAATTTCAGAAGTAATATTTTATTAAGTCCCTATCGTCTAGAGGCCTAGGACATCGCCCTTTCACGGCGGTAACCGGGGTTCGAATCCCCGTAGGGACGCCATTACTTTAGATCAAAAGTTCTGGTTTAAAATATCACTTCTACATTGTCCCTATCGTCTAGAGGCCTAGGACATCGCCCTTTCACGGCGGTAACCGGGGTTCGAATCCCCGTAGGGACGCCATATTCGAGATGGTTAATTTAATTAACTTCTCATAAAAAAGCCCAAGCATGATGACTTGGGCTTTTTTATTGCATGTTCCTTCATTCCTGTTTTTTTAATGTTTGATCAAATTGTCTCGATTGCAATTTTATTTGTTTATAAATAATTCATTCAAAATCTTATTCTTTTACATTTCTCTTCAACTCGTTATCCATTCATTTTCATTTACAGCAATCGCACTATAAATCCGAACAAAAAATCAACACCGGTGGTATAAGCATGTCGTTAAGGTAGAAAGCATAATATATCTGCAAGGATCAGATTATGTTCGTCAGTACAAAGTTAAGTTCGCCTGAATCATCTATTAAAAATCATAATCATCAATTTAATAACTTTAAAGATTGGGTCAACTTCTTTCAAGATCAACAGATTTCGACGACAGTAAAGACCGAACAGGCTGAGAACTATTTAAGAGGTTTAATCCATCAAGTTGATGTGGCTGGATTGGAATGGCTGGATCAACCCAGACATGTAGAGCAACATTTTCTGGAACAGCACCACCAAACCTGCGCAATTTTCCAGTCGTATGTAGAACGGCGTAAACGGCAGCAAGGACGCGAGTACTTCCCGACTGTGTCACATGCATTTGAGTTCCTGGCCAAAGTCGCACCTGTAAAACTGGTAGACGGCTCATGGCTTTATTCGACTGTACAAAACTGGAATCGTCCAGAAACCAAAGACCTGATTTATATCTATCTGGAAGAACTGGGTATGGGTCATACCCGCGCCAATCATGTCACCATGTATCAGGACTTGCTGAATCATTATGAGTTGAACAGCTATGCTGAACAGTTAGATGCCAGCTATTATGAACAGGCAGCCGTTCAACTGGCACTAGCTTATGCATCGCCAGAATATTTACCGCTGGTAATTGGCTTTAATCTGGGTTATGAGCAGCTGCCATTACACCTGTTAATTACCAATTATGAGCTGTCTGAACTGGGTATTGATCCGCATTACTTCAATGTGCACATTACTATTGATAATGCTCACAATGGTCATGCACAAAAATCGCTGCAAGCGTATTTAGATCAATATGCACTCGCTGAAGATCCTGCCCAGTATCTAGACCTGATTAAAAAAGGTTATGTGCTGAATGACATTGGCAAAAGTTCTACCCAGATCATCAAGCAACTGGATACTGAAAAACTGGCTTTGAAAGTGTTCCAGAACAAAGCGCTGATTGGACAATATATCCATAACCAGAAATGCCAGTTTAGTGGCAAGACCATTAATGAATGGTTATCCGATCCGGCACTGATTGCAGACTTCCTGAAAGTCATGATTGAAAAAGGCTGGATTGTAAAAGATGCACCTGTAGAACAAAGCCGTTTCTGGAAAATGATTGATGATCCAGATGGCAAAATGTTTGGTGTATTTAATGCGACTGAAAAACAAATTATTAAAGACTGGATTCAAGGTGAGACTTTAGCTGCTCGTCTGTCATCACGTAGCAGATCCCAAGTACATAACCAGATGGAACCAGTGCTGAACCGTATTGACCAGCAACAGATTCATCAGCTGAAAGGCCGTCTGAATCGCTGTGCCGCTGCCGAACAAAAGATTGATTTATTGATTCCTTATGTAGCACCGCATATGCATCATCAGGAAGTAGGCTTGTGGGCAACACGTCAGCTTTCCCAGCTGCTCTTCCCTTTCCAGACCCAAGCCATGACTTATTCTTAGAAAGATCATTCATAAAAAACAGGGCATTGTATATGCCCTGTTTTTGCTTCAATACATTATGCACATTAAGCCGATTTACGTGAATTGATCTGACCTTTAATCACAGCTTTCACATTACCTTTTACGTAATTTAAAAATACCTTTAAAGGCGACAGTTTTGGATTTGGTCGATTACCTTTGGCAATTTCTTTAAATTGCGCGGCATACCAGATGATTTCCATAATCGCCATCTTATCGATCATTGGAATACCAGTTTTAATTTTCTCCACTGCATAACGTACATCCTGTCCTGCAACCAGACGGTTACCCAGATCAGGCTCGACTGCAAATGGACGTGCAATACCGACAAAATCACATGCGCCACTATCTAGGGCTGCATTCATACCTGTTGCGGTACGGAAGCCTCCCGTTACCATCAAATGACAATTAACTTCCTGACGGATCTTTTCGGCAAAATCGAGGAAATAGGCTTCGCGGGCAACCGTTGATGCTTTACGTTTCTCTGCTTTTACCCCTGCCATTGCGGGTGCTTCATAGGTTCCACCAGAAACTTCAATAATATCGATCCCGGCTGCATCCATCGCCTTAAAAACATAAATAACGTCTTCTTCACTAATACCACCGCGCTGGAAGTCTGCCGAATTTAATTTTACTGAAATGATAAAATTCTCTGAAGTTGCTGCACGTACTGCCTTATAGGTTTCTAGCAAGAATCGGCTGCGGTTTTCAATACTACCACCCCACTGGTCTTGACGTTTATTGGTCAGTGGCGATAAAAACTGGCTAATCAGGTAACCATGTGCCCCATGTAACTGCACGCCTTCAAATCCCGCCTTTTCACAAATAGCAGCTGAAGTCGCAAAGCGCTGGATAATATCTAAAATTTCATATTCACGCAGTTCACGTGGCGTAGCGAAACTCATCACCAGTGCTGGACTGAAAGGTACAGCTGAAGGTGCTACGGTTTCTTTATTCAAGCCTTTTGGGCATTGACGTCCAGGGTGAGATAACTGTACCAGTTGTACCATACCATGACGTTTTCCGACATTCGCCCAGGCTTTTAACTTTTCCAGGTCACGTTCAGTTTCTATTACCACTACACCGGGTTCATTCTTGGCACGAAAATCCACCATGACATTACCTGTAATCGCACAGCCTAAACCACCTTTGGCCCAAGCTTCATATAACTTTAAATGGGCCTGATTAGGTTGGCCTGCATCATTGGCCAATGCCTCACTCATGGCACCTTTAATGATACGGTTTTTAAACTGGGTATTACGGATCTGGATGGAATCGGCCAATTGTGTCATGTACTTTCCTAAAATGTTTATCTTATTTTGTATGTGTTATAACCTAACTTGCCATAATTGACAATTCATATTGTCAAATGGATACAAATTTTATTTTTAGATATTAGGGGGTAGTCTTAAAAAAATCATTTTAAATTTTGGGATCGAAAGCATCTCGGATGGCTTCACCGATATAGATGAGCAAAGACAAGACAATGGCTAAGGTCAGAAACCCGGACAAAGCCAACCACGGCGCATTGATATTATTTTTGCCCTGCAGCAATAATTCACCCAAAGAAGCGGTTTCAGGCGGCAAACCATAACCTAAAAAGTCCAGTGCAGTTAGTGCGCTGATGTTGGCGGTCAGCATGAAAGGAAGTTGTGACAGACTGGAACCTATGACATTCGGCAAGATATGCCGAAACATGATCCGGCCATGCCCTGCTCCAATGCTTCTTGCTGCCCAGACATATTCCAGATTTCTGGCTCGTAAAAATTCGGCGCGCACCATCGACACTAGTGTCGTCCAGCCAAAAAACAGCATGATCACAAATAGCCAGTAAATATTTGGACTAAACACACTGACCAGAATCATGACCATAAACAGCATCGGCAGGCTGCTCCAGACCTCAAGTGCACGTTGCCCGATCAGATCAATCCAGCCACCATAATAGCCTTGAACTGCCCCAACCAGCACACCTAATCCTGCTGACAGTAAAGTTAATGCAAAGCCAAACAGCAAGGAAATACGCAAGCCATATAAAATACGTGCTAGCACATCCCTTCCCTGATCGTCTGTTCCTAGCCAATTTTGTCGGCTTGGAGGTGAAGGTACTGGAATATCGAGTGCCAAATTGGGTGTGTCATAGCCGAAGTGGATCACCGACCAGATTGCCCAGCCTTTGGCATTAATCAGCTGCTGTACCGTAGGATCCTGATACTCGGCTTCAGTTTCAAAGACACCCCCAAAAGTCGTTTCAGGATATGACTTTATTACTGGCAGATAATAGGAATCCTCATACTTGACCAGTAAAGGCTTATCGTTAGCGATCAGCTCAGCACCAAGTGACAAGATAAAAATAATGGTAAAGGCAATGAAGCAGGCAAATCCGGTTTTATTATTTTTAAAACGTTGCAGGCTGGCGCGTAGCATTGGTGACATTATTTTGACCCTCGCGAATCAAAATGGATCCGGGGATCAATCACCCGATACAGCACATCACTGATCAAACGCAGCACCAAGCCCAATAAGGTAAAAATAAACAAGGTTCCAAAAATGACCGGATAATCCCGCTGCAGAATCGCTTCAAATCCCAGCATGCCCAAACCATCCAGATTAAAGAGGATTTCAATAAACAGGTTCCCGACAAATAAAATACCGAGCAAAGCTTCTGGCAAACTGGCAACCAACACCAGCACAGCATTGCGCAGTACATGACGGTAGAACACTGCTCTGTCCTGTAGTCCCTTCGCTCTTGCTGCCAGCACATATTGTTTACTGAGTTCTTCCATAAAGGAAAATTTCACCAGATAAGTCAGCCGTGCAAAACCGCCGAGTACCATAGCCAGTAGCGGCAAAGCCATATGCCAAAAATAATCCTGAATTTTTCCAAAGAGGGATAATTCAGCAAAATTTTCCGAGCTTAACCCTTGTAAAGGAAACCATTGCAGATAGGAACCACCTGCAAAAAATACAATCAGCAAAATGGCAAAGATAAAGGCTGGAATAGCATAGCCCACAGCCAGCAGCAAAGACGTCGTTTGATCAAACAGGCTGCCATGCTTTTTGGCCTTCTGGATGCCAAGAGGAATAGAGACCAGATAAATGAGCAAGGTACTCCAGAAACCTAGAGACAGTGAAACTGGCAATTTTTCCCAGATCAGTTCAGTCACAGCTTGGCCTTTAAAAAAGCTCTGGCCTAAATCAAACTGGGCATAGCTTTTCAACATTTCCCAGAAACGTAAATAAACCGGCTGATCAAATCCATACTGAGTCTTGATCTGCTCCAGCATTTCGGGCGTCAGGCCTTGCTGTCCCTGATACTGCAAGCCACCGATCGCCAAATTATTTGCATGCTGTGCCTGATAGATGGCCTGTTCCACTGGACCACCCGGTGCAAGCTGAATCACCACAAAATTGATTAGTAAAACCATCAATAATGTCGGAATCATAAGAAGCAAACGTTTGACGATATAAGTGCTCATGGCACTCCCCAAAGCTGGAAATCTAGCGATATTTTAAGTACGGCGCCACTTGTCTGGCTTTAGCTGCATCCACCCACCAGTAATCAATACCCGCAGAAAGCTTGGGCTTGATTTTAGGCTGCTGATACATATTCCAGTAAGCATACCAGTATTCACCCGTACCATAAGTCGGAATATGATAATAACCGGCTCGCAATAAACGATCTAAAGCTCGGCTACTATAAATCAGCTGCTCCCGGCTTTGTGGTTGAACCACCTGATCAATCACCCGATCAATCACCGGATTTTGAATACCGGCATAATTATAATTGCCAGGCTGACGTGCCGCCTGACTACCCCAAAACTGTTTCTGTTCCTGCCCCGGTGTCAGCGATTGCGGCATAGTATCCACAATCATATCAAACTGATAATTTCTAAGGCGCTCATAGTACTGAGCCGTTTCCACCATCCGAATGTACGCCTGAATTCCTAAACGTTTCAAATGGCGTAGATAAGGCATTAGATGACGCTGCTGTTCAGCCTGATGCAACAGAAATTCAATCTGTACAGGTTTACCTTGAGCAGTCACCAGTTTTCCCTGCTGATAACGGTAACCGGCATTCAATAAAATTTGTCGCGCCTGTAATAAATTTTTGCGGTTAAACCCGGAGGCATCTGATTGCGGATAATGCCAATCCTGTAATACCGTCTGACGTTGCACCGGATGCAATTTAGATAAATTTGGCTGTAATATTTTCAGCTCTTGGGCACTCGGCTTGCCTGTAGATGCCAGTTCACTGTTACTAAAAAAGCTGTTGAGACGCTGATATTCCCCATGAAACAAGGCTTTATTTAGCCATTCAAAATCATAGGCCAGAGTTAAAGCTTGCCGGAAGCGGATATCGGCAAAGGGCTGACGCCGCATATTAAAAATCAGGCTTTGGGTTGGAATCGGATTGTGATGGTGAAAACGATAGGTTTTGATCTGGCCTTGCTCTACCGCAGGAAAGCGATAATCACTTACCCAGCGGTTAACCTGTTTTTCTTCATGCAGTGTGAACTGGCCCGACTTAAAAGCTTCAAACTTGATTTCCGGACTACGGTAATAACGATACTGTATGCGATCAAAATTATAACGCCCACGATTGACCAGCAGATCTTTACCCCAGTAATGCGGATTACGTTTATAGGAAATACTGCGTCCTGCATCAATACGTTCAATCACATAAGGCCCAGAACCCAAGATCGGTTTCAGGTTAATGTCTTTGAAATTACGCTTTTGCCATTCCTGCTGAGAATAGATCGGCATCTGAGTCACAATCATGGCCATTTCCGGATTATGGCGAGATTTAAAACTAATCTTAACTTTTGAAGGTGACAGGACTTCGGTTTTTTTAATATCTGCCAGATACATCTGTAAGCCAAAATTAGACTGGGTCTGGTACAGATCAAAACTGTATTTCACATCTTTAGCCGTCACTGGCTGACCATTACTGAATCTGGCCTTAGGATTTAAATGGAAAATAATATAAGCAGTCTGCTTTGGATCGAAACTGACTTTCTCCGCCAGCAGAGGATAATAAACGCCGGGCTCATCCAGGGATTTCGACATAAGGCTGTCAAAAATATAATTAATCCCTTCAGTGACATTCCCCTTACCATTCATGCTGTTCAGATTATCAAAACTGCCATCGGCTGCCTGAATAAGAATGCCGCCTTTGGGCGCTTGCGGATTGGCATAAGGCAGAGATTTAGCCTGTGCATATTTGGGTGCACCATGCAGTGCAATATAAGGTGTCGTAATGACTGCTGCCCCGCTAGAACTGATGATCCAAGGGGCAGCAAGAATCCATAAGACATGGACGGGATTAAACAATTTCACGATCCAGAAATTAATTTGGAACCTTAATCACATCACCAATACGCAATTGAGTATTGGGTTTCAGCTCATTCATTTCTGCCAGCTCATTGGTTGCCATACCATAACGGGATGCCAGACCAATCAAGGTATCGCCACGCTTCACCTTGTATTCAGTGACCAGCTTTGGAAGCTGAAGCGTTTGGCCCACACGTAAACCAGCACGTGGACTAAGATTATTCAGGCTCGCCAGATCAGTAACGGGT
Source organism: Acinetobacter sp. UBA1496 (assembly GCF_002324975.1). NCBI lineage: Bacteria > Pseudomonadati > Pseudomonadota > Gammaproteobacteria > Moraxellales > Moraxellaceae > Acinetobacter > Acinetobacter sp. UBA1496. The sequence continues at coordinate 21,336 of NZ_DCRI01000070.1, forward strand.
ACTCCTACACGATTGGCAATCGCAATCAGTGATTCTCCGGATTTTACCGTATAGGATTCTGTCGCCTTAGAAGAGGCAGATTTTGTTGCGACTTTTACTACTGGCTCTTTTTTGGCAATCTGAATATCTTCATTAATTTTTAAACGCTGTCCAATCCGCACATTGCTATTGGTGCTTAGGCCGTTCAGGTCTGCCAGATAACGTAATTGTAGATGATATTGGCGGGCAATCGAGCTTAAGGTTTCACCAGATTTCACGATGTGAGTATCTGATTTGACATTGTTTTCCTGAGTCTCGGTGACCACTTCCTGCACAGGTTCAGGACTACCAGATAATTTCAGATGCTGACCCACACGCACATTTGCACTACGGGAAATATTGTTCAGGTTGGCAATCTGATCCATCGACAGATTATATTTTGCTGCAATCCCGGTCAGCGTATCACCCGATTGAACCGTATAACTGTCAGGAACCTGACTACCGGCCGGAATCTTGATGGTCTGACCAATGCGTAAGCCGCTGTTTGCAGACAGGCCATTTAACGCTGCCAGTTCAGATACCGTCAATTTACTTTGATTGGCAATGCTGTACAGGGTTTCACCACGTTTGACCTGATAGCTTTCTGTTGGCGTATGATCAACCTTAACGTTCTCAAACTTCTGTTCGATTTTTTCGGTTTTCTTGCTGCTCGCAGTCAGTTCATCAACTTCATTGAGAGGAACATTAATCTTCTGTCCGATCATCAAACTGCTACCCGCGGTTAAACCCGGAGTTAGTGCAGCAAGTTCTGCATTCGACAATGCGTAGCGATCTGCAATCAGTTTCAGATACTCACCACGTTTAACGGTATAGGACTTGGTCTGGACTTTGACAGTTTCGACTTTTTTGCTGTCTTCAACTTTCGCTTTGCTGGTACTTTCTTTTAGGGAAAGCTTTTGCCCCACAAATAAACCACTGGTCGTACTCAGATCATTATAATCAGCCAACTGTTTAACACTCAGGCCGAACTGGCTGGAAACGCTGGTCAAAGAATCATTGGCCTGAACCACATAACTTTCCGGTTTCTCTTTGGCTTTCGGTACTTCCTGTACTGGGTTGGCATCATAGAGATAAATTGTGGTGCCCACATATAATGTAGAGTTTGGATCAATCTGGTTCCATTTCGCGACATCACGCCAGTTCACGCCATTCTTCGCTGCAATCAATGCCAGATTATCGCCCGGTAAAACCTTATAGGTACTGCGCTTACCTTTCGGTGCCACAACCACAACTTCTGAATCAGTTTTTACATAGTTTTTGCCCTGATTGAGTCGAGCTTCAACTGAATCTGCACTGGTGTTTACAGCGACTTCTTTCGGATATGAGAATCCTTTGGTCAGTTCCTTGCCCTGCTGCTCGGCAATAGACTGACTGGTCTGAATTGCAGTCAGTTTGATCTTGCCATCATAAGGGTCAACAATTTCTGTGCCTGCAGGTGCCAGTGCTTTCAACTCTTCAATGACCTGTGCCTGTTCAGCTGCAGTCGCCACAGGTTGTAAAAGCTCATCCACGGTCTTATTAATTTCTTCTGCTGACACCACTTTCTGGATTTGCTGACGTTCAGCTGCGGTAATTGGTGGCTCGACCTGGATAGGCTTCACTGAAGCAACTGGCGTCACAGCAACCGGAATACGTGGCGCGCTTGGAATAGGCAATTCACTTTTTGCCGCAAATTCAGCAAGTGCTTCGGAACCACGTGGTGTGCTGACCCGTTTGGTGGTTTGTGCAGTTAGATTAGGTGTCGTCGTGGTTGACACTGCTGCTGGTGCAGTCGTAGCTGGCTTTGGTGATGTAGTCGCAGTTGGAGCTTTAGTTGCTGTTGCAGTCTTAGCAGTCGTAGTGGCAAGCACCGGCGGAGTCTGCTTGGCAGGTACGATGGTGGTACTGGTTGATGCTGGTGCTACAGTTGGATTTGGAGTTACTGTAGTGGTCGTTTTAGGCGAGTTACTGATGACAGTACCTGCCCATAAGCCGCTTGAACTAGACTGCAGTTTTTTCAGTTTTCCATCAATCGATGGACTTAAGTCAGCCGGAATCAAAATACGGCGCGGACTTTCCGGATCAATACGATCACCACGATGCCCCGGGTTAAGCTGATACAGTTCAGCACGGCTTAAACCGGTAATGGCTGCAATCTCATTTAAATTGGCTGCACCGACAGTCACTTCACGAAAGTGAGGACGGTTGGCAATTGGTGGCAAACTCACGCCATAAGTACCCGGATTTTTCACAATCTGCGCAACTGCCAGGAAACGCGGCACATAGTTCATGGTTTCCTGAGGCAGTTTCAAGGACCAGTAATCGGTAGGCAAGCCTGCGGCCTTATTACGGTTAATCGCCTGCTGGATACGGCCTGGACCGGCATTATAAGAGGCCAAAGCCAATTCCCAGGAACCAAACTGGTTATATAAGCTGCCTAGAAACTCATAAGCCGCACGAGTCGACTCAACGACATCACGACGGCCATCGTAAAGTGAGGTTTGTTTCAGACCATAAATACGGCCAGTACTTGGAATGAACTGCCATAAACCTGCTGCTGCTGCACTACTGGTCGCCGCCGGGTCATAAGAACTTTCAATGATCGGTAATAAAGCCAGCTCTGTAGGCATGCCACGGCGTTCTGCTTCTTTCACCGTATAATAGAGATAGCGCGATGCACGGGCACTCAGGCGGTCCAGATAAGGCTGACGGGAAATAAACCAGCCACGCTGTGCATCAATACGCGGATTCCAGGTATTCAGATCCATCTTGAAACCCACGGTCATCCGTTTCCAGATATCACCATGCTTCAAAATCAGTAAGCGGTCACCTTCAACCGCACGCATATCCGTTGCAGAAAGTAAATCTTCCAGCCCATCCAAACTGCTTGCATCTAGATATTGTGAGCCAACCTGCTTGCTTGACGCTTTTTGGGTCGCACTTTGTGTAGAAGAACAGCCCGTCAGTCCCAAGGAAGCGAGTGCCGTTCCAAGTACAGAAAATTTTAAAAATGTTGGTAATGCAGGCTGCCACAAAATTGCGGTTGGTTTATACATAAAGAAATCCAAACAATTCGTATATAAATTTATTTTTTAGATATGCCATTGTAGTGAAGCATGTCGTGGACACAAGGCATTAATTTACCCCGATTTCACGTTAAATGTTACAAGAAATTAAAAAAACTGGTGCATCTAGACGCATCAAGCGTATTTGCGTTATACAATATCCGCTTCAGCAAGTTCTTTTTTGATCGGATTTTAATTTATGTCTCACACTATCACGCTATATGTTGATGGCGCCTGTCGCGGCAACCCGGGTTTAGGCGGTTGGGGTGCGTACATAATTACCGAACAGCAGGAACACAAAATTTGCGGTGGCGAAGATCATACCACCAATAATCGCATGGAGCTGACCGCAGCGATCGAAGGCATCCAGTTCTGTCCAAAAGATGCCAAGCTGGTCATTTATACCGATTCCAATTATGTCAAACAAGGCATTACCGAATGGATTCATGGCTGGAAAAAGAAAAACTGGAAAGACGTTAAAAATCCGGATCTATGGCAAAAACTGGATGCCATTTGCCAAGGTCGGGATATTGAATGGCACTGGGTAAAAGGCCATGCCGGACATCCTGGCAATGAAATGGCCGATCAACTGGCTAATCAGGGCGCAGATGAAACCTTGAAAAAATCCAAATCAGTTACTGCAATCACTGAAAATAAAAAAAAATCTGAACCTGACTGGCTTCTAGACGACCCTTTCGGGCTGGATCTTGTCGATAGTGAAGAAGAACTCGAAGAGAGCATGGAAATGGCCGAAGAAAAAATGGAACGGACTGAAAATTTAGAAACAATTGAAAATACCGATGAGTCTGCTTCAGTCACTTCAGATTCAACCGAACTACATCCGCAAATTGTGATTACACCGCCGACCTTAGAGCTGCATGGCCCCCGTCAATTGATTCTGGATACGGAAACCACCGGTTTCTATTATCAGGATGGTGACCGGATCATTGAGGTGGGTGCGATCGAAATGATTAACCGGAAACTTACCGGCAGCTCAATCCATATTTATATCAATCCGAAAAAACCGGTTGGTGATTCGGTGAATGTCCACGGTATTACCGACGAGTTCCTGCAAGACAAGCCGCTGTTTGAAGAAATCTCACAGGTACTGTTTGACTATCTGCAAGGTGCCGAAATTATTGCGCATAACGCGACCTTCGATATGAACTTCCTGGATATGGAATTCAAGCGTGCAGGCTTTGTCGCACTTTCTGAAGTTTGTGAAGTAACCGATACTCTGGCAATGGCCAAATCCAAGCATCCTGGACAGAAAAACTCTCTAGATGCCCTCGTGCGTCGTTATGAAATTCCACAACGTGACCGTACCTTCCACGGTGCCTTGCTCGATGCGGAAATTCTGTCCGATGTTTATCTGGCCATGACCGGTGGACAGGTCTCTTTTGATATGGATGCCCTGTCACATACCGAAGAACAAGGTGGCAGTTCAAGCACTGTGAAAATCGAAATTGAATTGCCTGTGATTCTTCCATCAGATGAAGAACTTGCCGAACATGAGAAATGGGTCAAACAATTTGAAGAAAAGCATGGAACGCCTTGCCTTTTTGCAAAATAAAATCTAAATTTCAAGCAGTAATTTCGCTTTTAAAATACAGTTCTTCAGTTATAGTAATTCCAAAGAGGCCCCGTCCGATAAAGCGGGGCTCATATATAGAAAATACTCAAGGAAAGGTGCAGATCCATGTCTTACCAAACCTCTATACATTTTGATCCAACAGCTTTACTGATAATAAAAAATGAGGTTGATAACTCGATCAAGTTAGTCGAATCAGCAGTAAGCACCTTGGTAGAAGATCAAACTTTACCTTTTGGCATTGACGATGCATTAAATCAGTTCGAACAATGTGCACAGGTACTGGCACTGATTGATATGCCGAATCTGGCACAAATTGCTCAATATTCAGCAGAACTGATGCGCAAGATTATGGGGAATCCGGCGCAGGTCAACACTCAGGATGTGATCGCATTGAGTGAAGGCACCACCATGCTGAAACGCTATATCGAATTTATCTGCTTGCGTGAAGTGAAAATTCCGCAGTTCCTGCTCGATACCCTGAACCGTCTGGAACTTGCGCTTGGTAAACCATTGACGACCGAAGGTCAGCATATTGAACCTTTGCTTGATCTGATTACTCCAGACTTCCAGTTACCCCAAGTACCAGGTCTGGAAAAATCCAAATATGTGCAACGCCTGTATAAGCTGTCTCTTAACAAACTGCTAAAACAGGAAGAAAGCGAGATGGATCTGCAAGCGATCAAACTGGTCGGTACTTATCTGGCAGGTCTTTCAGCAAATCATCCAAGCAAGCAATACTGGCATCTGGTGCATGTTGCTTTTGATAATATTGATCACCTGCTCATCAATGAACCACGTTTGCGTACTTTAATCAGTATTGAACGCAACATGGCGCAGTACTTTAGTTCACCCAACAGCTTCAAAGCCTCTCTGTCCGATCTGGCAAATGTATTAAGCTTATGTATCAGTCAGGAAGATGCAACTGCACAGCAAATCCGTAGCCAGCTGAATATTGGTGATGATCTACTGACAGATATGCAACTTCAGGTGTTCAGCCGTCACCTATATGGTCCGGACTTTGAAACCATGCATACCATTAGCGAGCTGGTGACTGCGGAAATGACCCAGATCCGCAATGATATCGAATATAACTATCAGCACATGACACCTGAAAAAACGCAGGAACTCCAGACTCAGCTGAATAGCTTGGCCAATATCTTCAAGGTTCTGAACCTGAACGAAGCCTATCATGATTTAAACCGTCAGGCAGCTTCACTCAGCCAGGCGGATATTCTGAAAGATGAGTCTTTTGCCCAGCAGTTGATGAATGTGATTCTGTCCGCGATGAACTCGATTGGTGTATTGGAACGTCACCATACTTCGAGCCGTCTGCAGCTACGTGTGAATAACATGAATATCTCATTGGATCGTCTGGACGAAGCACATAACGCTTTGTTAAATGAAACCAAGGCACTGATTGAATTATCTAGCCAGATTCTGACTGATTATCTGCAGGATCAAGATCTGACCAAACTCGAACCTGTACCCATCCAGTTCTGTGAAATTGGCGGTGCTATGCTGTTCCTGAATGCTGAACATGTGAAAGCTGCATTCAATACAACTGCCCTGTTTATCAAAAACCGTATTGAACAGTCGGTTGCATTAACACCAGCAGAAATTCATCATGCGCTGGATGCATTGGCTAGTGCCGATATGATGATCGATAACTTAAAGAATAAACAGCCTGTATTACAGTCCATGTTTAAGGTAGCATTAGACAGTAGTGAGAAACTGAAAATCGTTGCCTAATGTCTAAAAAATTATCACTTGCTTATATTTTCCAGCAGCAACAGTTGCTGGTCGACCAACACTTTCAACTGCCTCAAGTTGAAGCTCTGGCAAGTGATTTGCTGCTGAATCCGGGTGATCAGGTGATTGCCCGTGATCTTCTTCCAGATGAGCCAACTCCTGAAGGCTTGCAACTGGTTCCAGTCCGTCAATTATTACAGTTCTGGAATGTTCAGCAATTTGAACAGGCCAGCCGTGCTGTGCAACTATTGGAATGGCGCCGAAATCACAAGTTCTGTAGCCACTGTGGCACCCCGACTAAAGCCCATGCTATTGAATATGCCATGGTTTGCCCAGCTTGCCATTATCGTCAGTATCCAAGGGTGCAACCTTGTGTGATTACCGTGATTACCCGTGGTGAAGATGAAATTTTGCTGGCTAAAAATGCACGTAATACCAAAAGCCAGATGTATGGCCTGATTGCCGGATTTGTCGAAGTTGGGGAAACGCTTGAAGAAGCGGTACGTCGCGAGACGCTGGAAGAAGTCGGCTTGAAAGTGAAAAATATCCAGTATCTGGCTAGTCAGCCCTGGCCCTTCCCGAGTAATCTGATGATTGCCTTCAAAGCAGAATATGCTGGCGGTGAGCTGCAATTGCAGGAAGAAGAAATTAGCGACGCGAAATTCTTTAAATTTAATCAGCTGCCGGAAATTCCATTTAAAGGCAGTATTGCCCATGCCATGATCATGCATGTGACTCAAGGTACACCGGTCGCAGATGATACCCGTGAATGGCTCTAAGGTTTTCAACTAAAAAAGCCCGGTTTTTATACCGGGCTTTTTTGTGAGAATTACCAAAATCACAGATATTCATTTAAAAGTATCTTCTAGCGCCCACATCACACGTGGCTTGGTTTCAAAGAACCGGCTAAACAAACTGGACAATGAACCAATCATTGTAATATGGCCCAGTTTCGGAATCGTAATCAGCTCGCTATGATTGCCATGGTCTTTTAATACCCGATCCAGATCCTGACTGTTAAAATGACCGACAATATTGTCCCGCTCTGCCATGAACAGATAATGTTTGGTGGAGGTATTTTCCACAAAATAATATGGCATCACCTGCTGATACGGAATCGACTGGTCAAAAGCATCGGCACAGATTGGATCATCTTTATAGTTAAAATGATACGGTCCTGCCAGACCAATAATGGCGCGGATCTGTTCCCGCTCAATCATGGCCTTTTGTGGATGGTATAGCGCTGACATGACATTAAATGCCCCGGCTGAATGTCCCATCAAGACCAGATTTTCCGTAGAAACATTTAACTGGCCTGCATGCTGCTGCAAATGATTTAGCAACAGATGCAGGTCATTGATATAGATCGGGAAAATGTGTTCAGGCGCTAGGTGATAGTTCATCACCACCACATCATAGCCTTCTTTGGCAAAGGCCTCGCCAATGAAATGGTAATCCTTTTTATCACCGTGCAGCCAGGCACCACCATGGACAAAGACAATCAGGGGGCGATGCGCTAAAGGCTGATGACTTAAAAACAGATCAAAACGTTGACGGGCTTTTAAGCCATAGGCTAACTGGGTTTCAACACTATAACCCTGTTTTGGGGTTAAACGGTTCAGCGCATAACTGCCAAAATCATAGATCCGGAAATCTTTATAACGTTGCTGGACTTCAAGGATCCGGTCTGACAGCTGCGTTTTAAATTGACCGACCTTATGGAACATCAGTCGGTTCAACTGTATCAGGATCAATGGCGACTGGAGTCTGTTCAACACCCGACTGTGCATAAGATGCAGGCGCTGCAAAATTCTGGTTAGTATTATAACCAGAGCGCTGATCCACGTTGTCGATGAGCGTGACAATTTTTGTGATATTCCCCACTTGTTGCAGCACCTGATTCAGGTCATCGATTTCTGCACTATTCAGACGTCCCATCACATACAGCACACCATCTTCAGTATGCACATGCACTTTACTGTCAGATACCACCGGTGCTTTCATAATCAGGCCACGGGTATTCGCCGTCACGGCGGTATCCTGCATGATCGTAGTGTAGCTGCTCTGGTTACCCACAGTAATAAAATTATGCACCGCTTTGACGTCACTCATGGATTTGACATTATCTTCTGCCAATTGCTTGAGATGCGCATCCGGCACCTGCCCGGTCAACAGGACATTGCCATGGAAGCTTTCAATATTGACCCTTGACTGTTTAAAACGTGAATCCAGTTTATAAAGATTAATTTTTGCAGTACGTACAATAGAAGAATCGATAAATACCTGTCCTAGCGTCCGAGCTCCATTTTCGGTACCTACAGGAGCAGTACCAGTACCGCTAGAAATAAAGCTGGCACAACCCGATAAACTTGCGACACACAGCATTGTTATTGCAATACGCTTAACCACTCAGCAAGACTCCTTAATTTTAATCAGTCTTATTTCAATATAATAATCTGTTTTTTCAAGGCCAGATGTTCTTCATCATACTTGAACTTTCCCATGATGCTGCAAATTTTATCTACCGCATCAGATCTTATTTTATTCAAAGATTAATAAACTCTTGATCAAAAGTAAAAGCATTTTCAAACCAGTGCAGATCATAAGGGTATTGAGAAAAATCATGCTGTATGGTTTTTGCAAAATACCGATTAAAATCAAAACAAATCACATCAAAACGATAGTAATAATGTGCAAACTGTGGATTTTTTTGAATAAAACATACAGCCGTTTGTAGGACTTTTCGTTGCTTGGCAGAGGAAACCGATTCAAAAGCCAATGCATAAGCTGTTTTAGCCCGTGCTTTTACCTCGACAAAGACCAGTTCCTGCTCACGCTGCATGACCAGATCAAGTTCACCATAGCGACTATGCCAGTTTCTGGCAATGAGCTGAAAGTCTTGTTGCTGCATTAGTTGGGCAGCTTGTTGTTCTGCCCATGCACCTAATTGTTTCTGCATCGTTGACCCTTATAGTGCCTTGAGACCTTTGGCACTCTGCTGAAAACAGGACGGCGTACGTTGTATGCCCTGATCCGATACCCGAATCATTCCAGTACGACCCTGGAATTCAATATTGCGTATTTTTTTATTGTTTAAATAATACTGGGTGATTTGCCAGGCATCACCACCAAAAGCAATCAAACGCTGATAGGACATATTCACCGGTGCCTGTTGATAAGCCTGCATCACATCAGGCCAGTTAGCAAAATAAAGTACCGGCACATCGCAGAACTTGATGCCTCGTGGCGGAGCATGCTGTTCATTAATTGCATTCGCGACTGTGTAAATCCGTTTATGTCCTAAACCCTGTAAGGATGCCAGCCAGTCCGCATTGCCGAGCAATAGGATCCCCTGCTTGCTCTTCAGAAAAAATGGCGGCTTCTGGATCATTTCCAGTTGCAGTTCACTCTGGCTAAGTAGTGACATCAGCAAGAGTTCATGTTCTGACTCACTGCCCGGTTGACGCAGCACAAACAGTTGCTGAATCCCATCTAGCGCAATCTGCTTCTGTAAGGCAGCTGCATCTTCTTTTTTCGACAGGCTAAATTGCCAGATATTTGGGGCCGTGAGGCTAGTTTCATTCAAACTCAGTGTACGAATCTTGGGTTTAGTCTGCACCAACTGCTCTACATCCTGACGTGCCAAAGGACCAATCACCATTTGCGTCTTTTTACTGACATGCTGTTTGAGTAATTGAGAGATTTTTTTCTGGTCTGAATTGACCCATTTCAATGGTACTTTCTGTCCGGACGCCATATACGCACTGAGAAATCCTTGCTTGATACTTGAAGCGGCTCGCGCCAAGGGGCCGGTTTCAGGTAGAATAATCAGCACTTCCGCTTGTACGCTGCTGACGCAGGCCAGTAACCCCAAGCCCAAAATTTTATTTTGAATCTTCCATTTTTTATTATTCGATTTATTCCACATGGAGAAACCTATGAGTGCTCAGTTATTTGTTGTTGCGACTCCAATCGGGCACTTAGATGATATTAGTTATCGTGCAATTAATGTATTGAAATCGGTGAGTCTTATTGCAGCTGAGGATACACGAACTTCTGCACAATTACTTAAACACTTTAATATTCAAACACCTTTGACAGCCTGTCATGAACATAATGAAAGCAACAAGATTGATCAGCTGATTCAACGCCTGCTCAATGGTGAAGATATGGCATTGATCAGTGATGCAGGCACACCACTGATTAGCGATCCAGGATTCAAGTTTGTCCGTGCTGCACAAGAACATAATATTCGTGTGGTGCCTGTGCCGGGTGCATGCGCTGCAATTGCCGCTTTAAGCGCAGTAGGTTTACCGAGTGATCGTTTCAGCTTTGAAGGTTTTTTACCGTCTAAACAAAGTCAGCGACTCTTGACTCTGGAAAAACTGAAAGATGAAACCCAGAGCTTAATTTTCTATGAAGCACCACACCGCATTCTGGAATGTGTTAAAGATCTGGCAGCGGTATTCGGTACAGAGCGTCCTGTAGGTTTTGCCCGTGAAATTACCAAGACCTTTGAAACCATCAAGAAAATGACACTGGGTGAACTGGTTGAATTTGTTGCCAATGACCATAACCAGCAAAAAGGTGAAATCGTACTGGTGATTGGCGGTTCTATCGAAGAGAAAGATCTGGATCAGGAAAAACTGGATAAATTGTTACTGCGTTTATTACAAGATCTGTCTGTCAAAGCAGCTTCACAACTGGCTGCAGATTTGACCGGGATCAAGAAAAAAATTGCCTATCAACGTGCTTTGGAACTAACCTCTGCCAACGATTAATTTTTCTTTACTCATAAAAACACCACAATCAATGTGGTGTTTTTTTATTTGCTAATATCAAGTGCAATTATTCTCTTGCAACGGATTCATCAGCTGGAACTTCAGTAATACGGCCACCACTTGCCAGAAAAGCTGCAATTTCATCCTCAAGTGCCTGACGTTTTTTCTGCTTAGCAGTTACAGTCAAAGTTTCAGCTTCTAATACGTCTGTATCATTCACAACTTCTTCGCTACTTGCAGCACCTTTTTCTGCTGCTTTTGCTTCATCGTCGTCGATTACAGGATCTTCTACATCATCATAATCATTTACGTCTGTCATTTTGCTCTCCCCACAAACGGCTTCGCTTTTATCTATTGAACCAAGCTTTAAATTAACTGAAATTTAGCAATCTCTTTGGTCTTCGCCTAGCCCTAATTTTCAAAAAATCGTATCTTTTTTAAACAAAATAGTTACTCTTTATAGATGTTTGTTTAAAAAATTTACATTCTGCCACTAGGTTGAATAACGTGTATCTTTGAGTAAACTTAAACCATTCGCCTGAGCCATAAATGCATCTTTCAGGACTGCCTGTTGCTCTACCTGTTTCAGCCCGAAATTACGTGCCCACACCACTGGGAAAAGCTCAGTAGTTTCCATCCAGCCAATCGCCGACATGCTATGCATCATCGCATCATTCTGGCCTTTACGACGATGCTCATAACGTTTTAAGGTCTGCACATGGGCCCACACTCCACGCGCTTTGTCATGTAGCAACACCTCACAAAGTACAGCAGCATCCAGACAGCCGATATTAACCCCTTGTCCAGCAAGCGGATGAATCACATGCGCAGCGTCACCAATTAATGCTAAGCCATCTTGTACATACTGCTGTGCAGCACGAGCTTTGAGTGGGAATTTAGCTCGCGGTGTCGCTTCCAGCACTTCGCCCAGCATATGATAGCTTTCACGGGTCAATAGTTGAGTGAAGTCAGCATCTGATAATGCTACATATTCATCGGCATAATCATCAGGTAATGTCCAGACTATGGATTGCCAGTGGCCTTGCTCTTCTTCTTTAAGACCTGCCATTGGCAGATAAGCCAAAGGACCGGTTTCCAGAAAAATCTGACGAGCCACATGCTGATGCGGCTGGGCTGTTCTAATTGCACAGCTGATTCCAGCCTGTTTATAGTCCAGTACATCGATATCGATAAAGGCTTGTTCACGTACAAAGGAGTTCGCGCCATCTGCGCCAATGACCAACTTGGTTTTGAGCTGGGTGCCGTCTGTCAGATGAATGATCCAGACATTTACACCACGTTCCACCCGGCTAACTTTGACCTGTGTGCGGTAATCTTGCACCTCTTCAAGCATCTTTTGCTGTATGGCCAGATTCAGGATACTCGGTTCTACCATCGAGCCTAGCGCCTGCTCTACAGAAGGTGTCCTTTCTGAAGAATGACCAAAGTTAATTTCACCGTAGCCATTTTTATTCCAGACCTGCATTCCAGTATATGGCTGCTGGCGTGCAAGTTTGTCCCACACACCCACGGTTTTTAATAAATGAATGGTCGCCTGACTTAAAGCCAAAACCCGCGGATTGGCTACGCTTAAAGTTTTGTCTGCATCCAGAATAGGCGCAGCATCCAGCACAGTAGCTTGCACACCACCTTGAGCAAGTAATAAAGCTGTCAGGCCACCTACTAGCCCACCACCAACAATGACAACATCTAATACACCAGAACTCGGATTCAGACTCATGCTTTTAACCCCATGGCATAGTTAGCGACCAGTGGCTTGATGCCAGGAATAGTATCAAAAGCAATCAGTCCGGTATTACGGATCAGTTTCAAGAATGGATTCTGATTACTAAAACCACGTACGACTGAATCACAGAACTTGATCACTCTTTGCTGATCATTCAAGCGGGATTTCTCATAGTCTTGTAATACCGCTGCATCACCTAAGTCTGCGCCTTGTGACTGCTGCTCTTTCAGGTAGCGCACCAATACATGTGCATCTCGCATACACAGGTTAAAACCCTGACCCGCTACTGGATGAATCGTATGTGCAGCATTACCCATCAAGACCACGCGGCCCACAGCCTGTTTTTCTGCTAATACTTGGGACAATGGAAAACTGAAGCGCTTGCCTGTTTTCTGGAATTTACCGGCACGATCGCCATAGGTTTCTTGTAAGGCGTTCAGGAAATGCTGGTCATTTTCCTCACCCAGCCATTCTCCTTCCGTTCCTTTCTTCACAGGCCAGACGACAGAACGACGATATTCACCTGGAAGTGGTAATAAGGCTAATGGTCCTAGGTGGCTAAAGCGTTCAAAGCCAACATGATTATGCGGTTTAGAAGTTTGAACGGTAGTGACAATGGCGACCTGATCATAGTCATGCTCTGAAGCCCCAATGCCAAGCGCTTTACGACAGAAAGAATCACGCCCATCAGCAGCAATCACCACTTTGGATTGAAGTCTCAATAAAGCATCACCACGTTGTGCTTCAAGATAAGCAAACTCAGCATCTTGAGTCAGAGAGCTGACCTGAACCCCATCAATCAGTTCAATGAGTGGTTCTTTTTTGACTTGAGTTAATAGCACACGACCTAGCCAGGCATTTTCAATCACTTGGCCAAAGCTTTCGACTTTTTCCTGTTCTGCAATTAAGCGCGCCTTACCAAAACTGCCCTGCTCAGTGATATTCACTTCAAGAATCGGCGTTGCATGTTCCTGCAAGGCATCCCAAAGCTCAAGTTCCTGATAAATCTGTACACTACGACGTGACAAGGCACTATTACGTGCATCAAAGCTGGAATGATAGGGTGCAAGGTTTACATCATCATAATCTGGATATTTGATCGCTTCCAAAAGTTTGACTGCAATATTGGTTTTGGCCAACATCAGCGCGAGACTCAAGCCGACCATACCACCACCGACAATGATGACTTCTTGTTGCATGCTGTAATCCTTTTAATATCGTATCTATATACATAGATACTTATAATCATGATGAATTTTATATTAGCCTAAAAAATTTCTTTTTTATAATAAATTAGGTAGCGGTTTCGAAGCGAAGTCTGCTTGTGGTTAATTTATAGCTAACCTCAACGGCCTACTTAAATTTTTCAAAATACAGAAGTGTCGTCTGCCTGATGAAAAGCAGAAGAATTTTGCACTGATTGTTAGGTTTAAAAGCTTGGCTTGGTATGAAATGATAAGGATGAGATCTGGATATATTTTTTTGAATTAACAATATTTATGTTTTTGAATTTATAAAGTATTTTTTATTTAACTTATTTAAAGTAAATACTCATTTTAAAAAATTTTTAAAAAATCATACGATGCAGGGCTAAAGCTTATATCGCATGATGATGTAAGGATTAACTTGCTTTCAATGTATAGGCATGGTCATTCAAACTTGCCAATATCTGAATAAATTGAGGAATGGTCTCGGCATTCAAGGTATAAGGATTGAATTCATCCAGATTATGTTCGGCAAAGAATCCAAGAATATCCTGATGGATATTGGCATATTTCATATGCCAGTCTGAGAAGAGTCGATCATTTACATCTTCAAAATACAGTACTTCACAATTTTTATGTCGAGGATCTTTCAAGATTTTTTTATAGAACAGATCTTCAATCTTGTTCCTATCTCCTTCCAGACATTGAACAAAGTAACCATTCCCATAATACAGAGCCCCAAAAATCGCATTACGTGAATTGAAATTCAACGCTTCTGTAAGAATATTGAATAGATCATTCATTGGATCTTCGCAATCATACAACTTACTAACATATAAAAGTCTTGCGTTGCTCATTGTCTACCTCAATATTTTAGATTATGTACATTACTCAATATTTTTCCGTTTAATATATATAACTGATTTTATAAAAATTTTCTATGATTATATACAAAATAATTTATCGAATAGTAAAATAACTTGAAAAATAAAATGAATTTTTATATAAATTCAGTCACTTGCTTTTAATATGCATTTTCCAAATATTTCTACATTAAAAAGCTTCAAAATTTTGCTATTTGAGATCTACCATCAAGTATCAGTTTTTTTACTTTCTAAATGCTCATGTAATTTGAGCACCAGATATCTTTGTCAGAACAGCAGCAAGCCAGCAAAAATGTAAATCAGCGATTTGTTCTCGATCAGTAGTGCAACCGCTACAAATACAATAGCAAAGATGAAGGAAAAGATTAAATGAGTCTTGCTACTCTACTTAGAAACGACAGTCTAAGTCGAGCTCAAGCAACTTATTAAGCATGGACATTCTTCTTCCTCTTTTCTCAAAATATTTTTAAAGGTTAACTGTTTTAAATTTCTAAACGATACAAAAAACATGCCTATTTAATAATCAATCCTGTAGTCTTTGACTTACAGTCATTCAAGTCCTTTACTACTATTTTAGTTAAATGAATTTTCATATGATGATTTCATCAGGAACAGGAAGTCCCACATAAGAATAACAATAGATAGGCACAAGGACGGTAAGGTACGACAGGAGTTATACCAAGCTAACCAATATGAAAAACCCCGGCAGGATACCGGGGTTTTTTATTATCTAATGATTAAAAATTTGAATATAGTAACAAGGTT
Source organism: Acinetobacter sp. UBA1496 (assembly GCF_002324975.1). NCBI lineage: Bacteria > Pseudomonadati > Pseudomonadota > Gammaproteobacteria > Moraxellales > Moraxellaceae > Acinetobacter > Acinetobacter sp. UBA1496. The sequence continues at coordinate 37,144 of NZ_DCRI01000070.1, forward strand.
TCTGAACAGAAATCTTAGCAATCACTACTACCTATATCTTTCATCTACTTATAGAAAATTCCCAAATTTTGGTGTGAAGTTGATAATGTATACGTGATCTTTGAATTAATTCATCAATGGTTTCTGGAATTTCTTTTATTAAGCTGAGTACTTTTACTTTTTATTAAACTTTTGAAACATATTTGAAAGGGGCTAATAAATAATAATAATTAATAAAAAATTCAATTTTCATTTATTTAAAATACTCTAGCAAACAATCGAATTCTCGTAAAATAGGCTACTTTTATATAAAAATAACCGTAATAATTTTAGATTAAATAATCAGTAATATTCACGGTCTTTCACTAGGTATGGCAGAGTAAAACTTGAA
>NZ_DCRI01000059.1:0-9413 GCF_002324975.1 Acinetobacter sp. UBA1496
TTCATCGAACTCAGGTTAATGAATATCTCTGAGTATTTCTAATAAAAAAGCCTCTTAATGAGGCTTTTTTAATACTTTGGCTTGCAACCTTTGCAAACCCTCCAGCATATTTTCATGCACTAGTGCAGTCAGGCTTTCTACTGTATGCCCTTCGGTCGCAATTGCCGGCAAGGCCATCAGATGAGCTGTTACTTTAGGCATTTCCAGAACATTTCGTACATGTTTGGCAAAACTGATGTTCCCAATAAAAGGCGCCACCATATCCAGTTCACCCTGCTGATTTACATAACAGATCAGGCAGATTTGTACGGGACGTTGCGCTTCGATTGCTGCACCGAGAATACGACCATAAATTTTTTTAATTGAGCGTCCATCAGATGTGGTCGCTTCAGGAAAAAACAGGACCGGAATATTCTGTTTCAGGAAGCCGGTAATCTGTTCACGGATTCTGACTGAATCTCCTGAACCACGCTTGATAAATAAGGTGCCACCGCCTTTAGCCAGCTTGCCCAAAATTGGCCAATTTTCAATTTCAGCTTTGGCCAGAAAAAACACTCGCGCGCCTGAACCCAAAACGGCGATATCCAGCCAGGATATATGATTGCTCACCCATAATGCAGGCTCACGTGGAATCACGCCATGGACCTGAACCTCGATATTAAACACCTTGCACAACTGGCGACAGAAATACTGCACATATCGGGTATTGTTCGGGTTATTCGGGTCTTTATACAAACCGTGACGGTAAACCAGATAAAACCCCTGGCTGATGGCTGCTAATGCAGAAGTCGTTTTTCTTGTATAAAGAAAGAATTTTGCTAAACCTTGTATCTCAGGTGATTGATTTTGTACAGTCGAGTTCATAAAAAGATCACTAAATCCTAAACAAGATACAGGGAATATCCACGAATTAAACCCATTTTATACTGTTCATGTCCAACTTGCATTGATAATAAAAAACGACCAAGTACATCTATATTTTCAATTTAAATTCATCAAATAAATTAAATAAAATAAATCAATCGAAATATTAGATTAAAAAAGGATGCTCATCATGCAAGATGAAACAGTTAAATCAGCTGAGATGATTCGGCCCTTAAAAGTATTAAGCTATATCTTGGGTGGTACCCTGTTATATACGGCGTTGCTCGTAACACTTGCACAACTGTTTGTCACGGCACTCTAAAACAAAGCTCGCTATTTCAGTATCTGTAAAGTTCATTTTCAACTAAAATGAAGTTTTCAACTGGAGATTGGCCTGAGTGGAATATTTTGAGCAACATCAGGGAAAAGAACGCGTCATACTAGTCAGTGTGAGTGTACAAATGCTGGATGACCTTGATGCTGAAGAGTTTCATCTGTTAGCTCAATCTGCAAATGCCGAAATTCTGGAACATCTTTTTGTTCAACGCTTAAAACCGGATGCCAAATTCTTTGTGGGTTCAGGAAAAGCAGAAGAAATTGCTGAACGGGTCAAAGAACTGGATGCCAATCTGGTTATTTTCGATCATGCGCTGACACCTGCTCAAGCACGTAACCTGGAAAATGTGGTGCATTGCCGGGTGGTAGACCGTACCGAACTCATCCTCGATATCTTTGCGCAGCGTGCCCGTACCTATGAAGGGAAACTGCAAGTTGAACTGGCACAGTTACAGCATCTGTCTTCACGACTGGTTCGTAGCCGTACCAATCTGGATAGCCAGAAAGGCGGGATCGGTCTGCGCGGGCCGGGTGAAACCCTGCTAGAAACAGATCGCCGTTTATTGCGTATCCGCATGGGACAGCTTAAAGCCAAAATAGAAAAAGTCCGTCAAACCCGTATTCAGGGCCGTGTTGCACGCCAAAAAGCGGCTGTTCCAACCGTGTCTTTAGTAGGTTATACCAATGCGGGGAAATCTACCTTATTCAATATTCTGGCCGATAGCGATGTGTATGCAGCAGACCAACTATTTGCGACTCTGGACCCAACTTTAAGACGCCTGCAATGGGACGGCGTCGGTAATCTGGTACTGGCAGATACGGTAGGTTTTGTGCGTAATCTTTCGCACTCACTGGTTGAATCTTTTAAAGCAACTCTGGAAGAAACCGTTGAAGCCACTCTGCTTTTACATGTGATCGATTCCAGCAGTCTGGAAATGCTTGAACAAATTGAAGCCGTTGAAAAGGTGCTCAAGGAAATTGGCGCTGACGTTCCGGTTTTAAGAGTTTATAATAAAATTGACTGTAGCGGTGAGGATGCCAAAATCATTTACCGTCAGCCCGGTCAGCCTGAACGGGTCTATGTTTCAGCACATAGCGGTGAAGGTCTGGATCTATTACGCAAAGCTGTGCATGAAGCATTAATGGGTCAGATTCAGCACTTTGAACTGGTATTGAAACCTGCCTATGGCAAACTGCGCAATCAACTTTATGCGCTGAATGTGATTCAGTCCGAACATTATGATGATGAAGGTCAATTGCATATCAATGTAAGGATTGCACCTCCGAAGCTGGAACAGCTGATCAAACAGGCCCATTTACCGATAGAAGAAATTCTGGGATCTCAAGCACTTCAATTCCAGCGTCCACTTGAAGAGTTTGAAATTCGGCCTAAGATCGAGTAAAACTTGATAAGTAAACTTTTAAATGACATCACCAATGAACTGGATAAAACATATTGACTGGCCAGCATGGATCGGCACTCTCCTCTTAATTATTGTATTTCGTGAAGCTTCAGTCTGGCTAATGACCCAGCTAGATCACCCTGAACTGGGCAATCTGGTCGGACTCATCAGCCTGCTAGTCACCTTATTTGCCTGGCGCTATTTTGGCAAAATTCCAGCGCGTCTGGTGGATACCAATAACAAGCTGATGAAAGAAAGTGCCTTCGCTTTTTTACCAATTAGTGCAGGCGCGCTAATTATGCTGATGCATATGGGACAAAAAATTCCGGCCTTCATGCTGGTGTTATGCCTGAGCACTCTGCTTCCTCTTTGGATCTACGCCAAAATGGCAAAACGCTGGTTATAGGAGTCGCACATGTTTTCTGTTCTTTATGGCTTTGCGATTACCTTAATTGCTTATCTGCTTGCTAAACCCTGCAATCGTGTTATTCCGCAAATTCCTGTGATTGTGTTTAGCATGTTCTTGGTGCTGGTGATTTTATTGGTGCTCGGTATTCCTTATGAGCATTATATGGATGAAGTCAATCCACTGTTTAACCATTTGCTCGGTTATGTCACGGTTGCACTGGCGATTCCACTAGCGGCCATGCGTTATGATGACCTGCCGCTGAAAGCCATTATTGGGATTCTCGTTTTTGCCAGTATCAGTGCGGTTGCCTTACCGATGGGTCTCGCCTATTTGCTGCATATGTCTTCTGGCGACATCATGGCCTTTGCCACCCGTGCAGTCACAACACCAATTGCAATTAATATTGCAACCTTACTGGAGGCACCTGTTAGTCTGGCCATTCTGATCGTCATTTTGTCTGGCGTAATTGGTGCAGCATTTTCACCATTTATTTTACGACATATCAATGATGAGCGTGCTTCAGGTCTGGCTCTAGGTCTAGCAGCACATGCGATTGGTACAGCTCAAGCCTGGCAGCGTGGTAGTGTTGCCGGACGTTATGCTGCGTTTGGCATGGCAGTGAATGCCGTTTTTACTGCGATCTGGTTGCCAACTTTTATACTTTATCTGCAGAAAATGTGACTCATCAATCAATATTTAACGTTTGTTTCTGAATGAAACTATTCTTACTATAGGGAAATAAAGAATTTTTCACTCAGGAACAGACCTATGAAAAAGGTTCAATTATTATCCGTTTTAGCCCTGACCTTTTTCAGTCATCTGGCTTTTGCTTCTGATATTTCAGGTACCTGGAGAAGTATTGACGATAAGACAGGATCCGCCAAAGCGATTCTGGAAATTCGTGAAACTTCAAATGGTGTTTATACCGCCAAAATTACCAAGATTACGCCTCGTCCTGGCTACACACCGCGCGAAACCTGTGTTTCCTGCCCTGCACCTTATACCAATAAACCGATTCTTGGTCTGGATGTACTTACCGGCTTAAAGGATGCAGGCAATAATAATTTCTCTCAAGGTAAACTGATTGACCCCTTATCCGGTAATATTTACAACACCAAAGCTAAATTAAGTGCCAATGGCAAACGTCTGACCCTACGTGGTTATGTGGGTGTTTCAGCCTTAGGACGCAGCCAGACTTGGATTAAACAAGATTAATTCATGACTTAGTGCACAGAAGCTTGCATTTTCATGCATTAAGTTGTATCAATATTAGACAGATGCTTTTTTTATACAATATAAAACATGCATATAAATATTAGATTCATTTGCCTTAACAGGCTTAGCATCAAACGGATTTTGATGGGCAATATAAGGAGATAGAATGCAAGACATTACCATGTTAAAGATCTTATTGAATTTCTCTGCTTTTACTGAAAATTCAGCCATAAAGCAATTAACATCGACAGATTTCTGTCATGGGGAATCAACAGGGTTAAAGCAGATTGACCGAGCGATCTGCAACGCTCATTACTCTAAAATCAACCAAAATTAAAAAACCACACGCTTGTGTTTGGGATAGTTTGTTTCATCTATGAAAAAAGGATAAATATAAATGAATAAATCTAAATTAGGATTAATGCTCATTGCTACATTCATGACTGGGACCATTTATGCACAAGACTTGACCGGGACATGGCAACAAATCGATGATAAGACTGGTTCACCCAAAGCACTGATTGAAATCCGTCAGGACAGCAATGGTACTTATGCCGGCAAAATTGTCAAAGTAACGCCTCGTCCAGGTTATACCCCACAAAAAACCTGTAATAAATGCCCTGCTCCTTATACCAATCAGCCGATCCTGGGGATGGACGTACTGACAGGTTTAAAACAGGTCGGTGATAGCGTGAATTATGAAAAAGGTCGTGTGATTGATCCATTGACAGGTAAAATTTACGATGCCAAGGTTCGTCTGAGCAGCAACGGCAAACGTTTAACCCTACGCGGTTATGTGGGGGTATCTGCTCTGGGTCGTAGCCAAACCTGGATTCGTCAGGAATAAGTTCACACTTTTTCTCAAAGCTGCCAAACAGGCAGCTTTTTTTATAAATTTAATTCCATGTTTTTAATTATTTATTGACTATTTGTGCAATCTTCCTAACATGTGCGGGTAATAATGAAAAGTTCTTTGGAATGATGGATATGTTAAAGAAGATATTCCTTGCCACATTGACTACAGGATTCATGATGAACCTGTGGGCTCAAGATATTAGCGGAACCTGGCAACAAATTGATGATAAAACTGGAGCAGCAAAAGCCATCATTGTCATCGAAAAAGAAGCAAATAATACTTACTCAGGCAAGATTGCGAAAATCACGCCACGTCCAGGTTATACACCACGCGAAAAATGTAATAAATGTCCAGCCCCTTATACCGATCAACCGATTTTAGGCATGACTATTCTAAAAGGCCTGAAACACGTTGAAGGCACCAAAAATTATGAAAAAGGTCGTGTCATTGATCCATTGGCAGGTAAAATTTATGATGCCAAGGTTCGTCTAAACAATACCGGCAAGCGTTTAACACTACGTGCCAGTATGGGTGTTTCAGTTCTGGGCCGCAACCAGACCTGGATTCGTGTAGACTAATGATCAGCACATAAAAAAGCCACGTTGAACGTGGCTTTTTTAGCTTTGAATTTTTTAAAATACCGGATTATCGACAGCGAACATTTGTTGGTCTTCCAGGCGATAAGCCATCAGCTGATTACCCCAGACACAGCCACCATCGACATTCTGAATTCGCTCAGAAATGGTTTTACCCTGTAAAGCGGCCCAGTGTCCAAATACAATTTGATGGGTTGCTGCAGTTTTCGATTCAAATTCAAACCAGGGCTTAAAACCTTCTGGCATCGGATCATCCAGTGAATCTTTAAAACTATATTCCAGACGCCCTTCTGCATCAGTTAAACGCATCCGGGTCAGGTAATTCACGATACAGCGTGTACGCTCATGACCTTCTAATTCATCTGACCAGAGTGTAGGCTCTTTCCCAAACATTTCCTTTAAGAAAGTATCCACCACCTCAAAATCATCATGGGCAATAATGGCTTCTACTTCTTTAGCCAATTCAGCCGTCTTGGCTGCATCCCAGATATTGGGAATACCGGCATGGGTCAGTACCGTCTGTTCATTCGGAAACAGACACATCGGCTGTTTACGGATCCAGTCAATTAACTCATCACTGTCGATCGCATCAATCACATCACGGACATTATCCTTGTCTTTAATCGGCTTAATACCGCGTGCATAAGCCAGCAAAGTCAGGTCATGATTACCCAGCACTGTTGCCGCCACGCCATTATCGACAAGCTTTTTAATGAAGCGTAATGCACCCAGCGAGTTTTCCCCTCTAGCCACCAGATCACCAGCAAACCAGACAAAGTCCTGATCAGGATCAAAACGGATTTTTTTCAGCAGTGCCTTCAAGGCTTCAAAACAGCCTTGTACATCACCAATCACATAATTGTATCGAACAGTGCGGGTCATTATTTTTAAGCTACCATTTGATCAGATAATGCCACAAATTGGGCAAGTGACAGTGTCTCTGGACGTGCCATTGGATCCACACCTGCCTTTTCAAAACCATCTTCAACCAGCATCCCTTTCAGGCTATTACGCAAAGTCTTACGGCGCTGGGTAAATACATGCGATACCAGACGAGCCAAAGCTTTTTCATTTTTTGCCATGATCGGTTTTACATCATATGGCTCCAAACGGAACACGGCAGATGTCACTTTTGGTGGCGGATTAAAAGAACCTGGCGGCACTTCAAACAGAAAAGTCGGTTTGCAGTAATACTGGATCATCACCGACAAACGACCATATTCTTTGGTGTTCGGTGAAGCTGTAATACGATCGACCACTTCTTTTTGCAGCATGAAGTGCATGTCTTTCACTTTGTCACCAAATTCCAGGAGATGGAACAATAGTGGCGTTGAAATGTTATAAGGCAGGTTTCCGACTACACGTAGCGGACGACCTTCTTCAAACAAATTGGTGAAATCGTATTTCAGTGCGTCTGTTTCAATAATGGTTAAACGTTCAGGATGCGGCACACGACCCGGCAAACCAGCGGCCAAGTCACGGTCCAGCTCAAGTACGGTCAAGGCATCACATTCACCAATTAAAGGAGATGTCAAAGCAGCCAGACCCGGGCCAATTTCAACAATATTTTCGCCTGCACGCGGATTTACGGAACGCACAATTTTGGCAATGACACGTTGGTCATGTAAGAAGTTTTGACCAAAACGCTTGCGCGTGTGATGCCCTTCATCTTTTGGGTTTAAGGCATTAATCTGATACATAGACATTTCCAACGTGTAATAAAGACGAGATCATTGACGCGCTAAATCCAGCGCCAAGTCCACAGCCACATGTAAGCTTGAGCTTTTCGCAAGGCCTGTACCTGCGAGGGAGAGTGCTGTGCCGTGATCGACAGAAGTTCGGATAAACGGTAAGCCCAAAGTAATATTGATGGCTTCACCAAAGCCCTGAGATTTTAACACAGGTAAACCCTGATCGTGATACATCGCCAGAACAGCATCGGCATCTTTCAAATTTTCAGCGGTAAATAAAGTATCTGCAGGCAGGCTCAGACTCATATTGATACCTTGAGTACGGTAAGTCTCCAGTACTGGATTGATGACTTCAATCTCTTCCATACCCAAATAACCGCCCTCACCTGCATGTGGATTTAAACCACAGACCAGAATATGCGGATGCTCGATTTTAAACTTCGATTTTAAGTCATGAATCAGGATATCAATCACCTGATGCAAGCGTTCCGGAGTAATGGCATCGGCAACTGCACGAAGTGGCAGATGGGTGGTTGCTAAAGCAACACGTAAAGTTTTAGTCGCTAGCATCATCACCACACGCGGTACACCAGCAAATTCCTGGTAATACTCGGTATGACCACTGAAATGGATGCCTGCATCATTAATGACTGACTTCTGCACTGGCGCTGTAGCCACTCCGACACTTTTGCCTGACATGGCATATTTGGCTGAACGACGCAGCTGTTCCAGTACATAAGCGGCATTGTGGCTATTTAGCTGACCTAGTACTACCGGTTCTTTTAAAGGCACATGCTCAACATAAAGCTGACCTTTTTCTGAAGAAGTCGTTTGCCCTGTGTATTCAATCAGTTCAACCAGAAGTTTTAACTGCTGCGCCCGTTGACGGAGCATATACAGATCGGCAAGTACCACCAATGGACGCTCATCAATACGATCCGCCAGACTCAAGCAGATATCTGGACCAATTCCGGCAGGTTCACCACTGGTAATATATAAAGGCAGCATGACTTTCTTCTGTATTATCAATTGTCCTTATTTTAGTACAAATTTCACAGGGAAAGTTTTAGATAAAGGTTTAGATGATGTTTATTCAAATAATACTGTACATTTCTCATTATATTAAAGAAAGATAAAACCGGGCTGACGTCAATAAACCTCATAAAGAGTTTCAGGCAATCCTCTCAACACTCGACATGTTTAGCTTTTGGCATTTTCAAGGAGGATTGTCTCAAGTTTAGAAAGCAAACCTAGGCAGACTTGAAGACAGGCCATTTGCTAAAGAAATACATATTAAAAAACAGGTGAATCCATTCATACAAAGACGTGCCCCTAGTCTTAGGTCCGTTTTATTATTTAATGATTAATCATATGTGTTTATAGGCTAAAAATCCTACTGGTCATTCATTGAAAGACGTTGTAAAATACAGCACTTGAAATTTTATATTTTCATTGTGGTTCTCCCGGCTTTCGGGTAGAATTCGGTCTCCTTTCGTTTGGACAGCTTCCATAGTCCAAACCAACTATAATAGGTAGTGGTTTAATGAAAACTCTCAGCGCTAAGCCAGCTGAAGTTCAACACGACTGGTACGTTGTTGATGCTTCTGGCAAAACTTTAGGTCGTCTCGCGACTGAAATCGCTCGTCGTTTACGCGGTAAGCATAAAACTTCTTATACTCCTCACGTTGACACTGGTGATTACATCGTTGTTATCAATGCTGAGCAAGTTCAAGTGACTGGTAACAAATCACTTGACAAGAAATACTATCGCCATACTGGTTTCCCTGGTGGTATTCGTGAAACTAATTTTGAAAAATTAGTTGCTCACAAACCAGAAGAAATTTTCCAACGCGCTGTAAAAGGCATGTTGCCAAAAGGTCCTCTTGGTTATGCAATGATCAAAAAAATGAAAGTGTACGCTGGTACTGAGCATCCACATACTGCTCAACAGCCACAAGTTTTGGACATCTAAGGGATACAGCACATGGCTACTAACTATGGTACAGGTCGCCGTAAGACCGCAACTGCACGTGTTTTCCTATC
>NZ_DCRI01000039.1:0-1220 GCF_002324975.1 Acinetobacter sp. UBA1496
TTCGAATACTAGGTTAAGCGTATGGCAAATTTAAAAGAAATTCGCGCCAAAGTAGCTAGTATCAAAAGCACGCAGAAAATTACTCGCGCGATGCAGATGGTAGCAGCTTCTAAGATGCGTCGTGCGCAAGAGCGCATGGCTCAAGGCCGTCCGTATGCCGAAAATATGCACCGTGTAATTGCTCATTTGGTACAAGCGAATCCTGAATATAAACACCGTTATATGGTTGAACGTCCTGTTAAGCGCGTTGGCTATATCATTGTGTCTTCAGATCGTGGCCTTGCTGGTGGTTTGAACATTAACCTGTTCAAGAAAGTGGTAAAACACGTTCAGCAGCAACAAGAGCAGTCAATTGAAGTTCAATTTGCTTTGATTGGTCAAAAAGCGGTTTCGTTTTTTAAAAACTACGGCGGTAAAGTGCTTGGTGCGACCACTCAAGTGGGCGACACTCCAAGTCTTGAACAGTTATCTGGTTCTGTACAGGTGATGTTAGACGCTTATGATAAAGGCGAATTAGATCGTATTTATCTGGTTTCTAACGGCTTTGTCAACGCCATGACTCAAAACCAAAAGATCGAACAGCTTGTTCCTTTGGCAGCTGCTGAAGAAGACAAGACGCTTAACCGTCAATACGGTTGGGACTACATCTACGAGCCTGAAGCTGAAGAGCTTTTAAATGGCTTGTTGGTTCGTTACATCGAGTCTGTGGTGTATCAAGGTGTGATCGAAAACATCGCGTGTGAGCAGTCTGCTCGTATGGTTGCAATGAAAGCTGCAACTGATAACGCGGGTGAGTTGATCAAGAACCTGCAACTTATTTATAACAAGCTGCGTCAAGCCGCGATTACTCAGGAAATTTCTGAGATCGTTGGTGGTGCCGCTGCCGTTTAACATATATTAGTTTGAATTGAGGAGACAGCAATGAGTAGCGGTCGTATCATTCAGATCATCGGCGCGGTTATCGACGTCGAGTTTGAACGTAACAGCGTTCCTAAGATCTATGACGCTCTCCAAGTTGACGGTACTGAAACTACTTTAGAAGTTCAGCAACAACTTGGTGATGGCGTAGTTCGTACTATTGCAATGGGTTCTACTGAAGGCCTTAAGCGTGGTTTGAACGTAACTAACACTAACGCTCCGATCTCTGTACCAGTAGGTACAGCGACTCTTGGCCGTATCATGGACGTTCTTGGTCGCCCTATCGACGAAGCTGGTCCTGT
>NZ_DCRI01000039.1:1376-15963 GCF_002324975.1 Acinetobacter sp. UBA1496
ATCAACAACATCGCTAAAGCTCACTCAGGTTTATCTGTGTTTGCTGGTGTTGGTGAGCGTACCCGTGAAGGTAATGACTTCTATCACGAGATGAAAGACTCTAACGTTCTAGACAAAGTAGCAATGGTCTACGGTCAGATGAACGAGCCACCAGGTAACCGTTTACGCGTAGCGTTGACTGGTCTGACTATGGCTGAGTACTTCCGTGATCAAAAAGACGAAAACGGTAAAGGCCGTGACGTACTATTGTTCGTCGACAACATCTATCGTTATACACTAGCGGGTACTGAAGTATCAGCACTTCTAGGCCGTATGCCATCTGCAGTAGGTTACCAACCGACTCTTGCAGAAGAGATGGGTGTTCTTCAAGAACGTATTACATCGACTAAGTCTGGTTCTATTACGTCAATCCAAGCGGTATACGTACCTGCCGATGACTTAACTGACCCATCGCCTGCAACTACGTTCGCTCACTTGGACGCAACTGTTGTATTGAGCCGTGACATCGCTTCACAAGGTATTTACCCTGCGATCGATCCACTTGACTCTACTTCACGTCAGCTAGATCCACTTGTAGTTGGTACTGAGCATTACGAAATCGCTCGTTCAGTTCAAAACGTTCTTCAACGTTATAAAGAATTGAAAGACATTATCGCAATTCTTGGTATGGACGAATTGTCAGAAGAAGACAAACTTACTGTATACCGTGCACGTAAGATCCAACGTTTCTTCTCTCAACCGTTCCACGTAGCTGAAGTGTTTACTGGTGCTCCTGGTAAACTTGTACCGCTTAAAGAAACGATTCGTGGCTTTAAAGGTCTTCTAGCTGGTGAATACGATCACATCCCAGAACAAGCGTTCTACATGGTTGGTGGTATTGACGAAGTGATTGCTAAAGCTGAGAAACTTTAATTAGTTCCCTAATTTAGGAGATTCTCATGGCGACTATGCAATGTGACGTTGTAAGTGTTCAAGAGTCTTTGTACTCAGGCACTGTAACTATGCTAATTGCTAAAGGTGCTGGCGGTGAGTTAGGTATTATGCCTGGTCATGCTCCGCTGGTAACTTTGCTCCAACCTGGCGCGATCCGCGTTATTTTGGAAAACGGTACAGAAGAATTAATCTATGTATCTGGTGGTGTTCTAGAAGTTCAACCGCATGTTGTTACGGTTCTTGCTGATACAGCAGTCCGTGCAGAAAACTTGGATGAAGCTGCAATTATTGAAGCGCGTAAACACGCTGAACAATTGCTCGCAAATCAAAAGAGCGATTTGGACTCTGCTGCTGCTTTGGCTGCTCTTGCAGAAACTGCTGCTCAGCTGGAAACGATCCGCAAAATCAAAAACCGCGCAATGTAATTGCTGGTTTAAGATTGAAAAAACCACCCGAAAGGGTGGTTTTTTTATGGGAGTAAACCTTGAATAGTACTTCCAATAGAAAAGATGCTGTCAGTTATTCCTAGACCTAATGCCAAACCTCCTAAATACATTTTCCAATCTTGGCTTTTTTCACTTCTCATAAAATCTTCGTACTTTTGATTGGTAAATGTATGACCAATCGATTCTTCAAGAATTTCTAATAACCCATCGTTTCCAAATATATGGTAGTAGTCTAAAGCTTCAACGATCTTTCTTAATTTTTTAACAATAAATGATCTAACGCTATCATCTAAAGATTTATTATCTAAAATAGAAAGTATTAAATTTAAAGTATTATTTTTAATATCATTTATATCGTTAATGTTCAAAGTGAGTGACTTGTTATTGATTAATTCCCAAATCCTAATTTGAGAGTAGATATGTGATTGAATATCAGGGTAGAGTGATCTTGCGGTTGAGTAAAAGTTATGAACATCGAAACTTGTGTAAGAAATTAAGTCAATTAAGTCTTGCTGCCAACTATATTCATTGGATGGCTGATCAGCTCTCATAAAATCAACCAAGTCATAAATGTTATTCGCAAGTTGTATTCTTAAGCGATCGTAATTTTCACTGTCAGGTTCGACTTCTAACCCAATTGCTAAGCATTCATATGGCTGGAAAGTACCAGCATTTACATAAGGTTTGATACGTTCTAAAAAATTATAAATAATTTGAGGTTTATTCATATTTTCAAAAAATATTTGAGGAATAATCTTAAATCTTATACATGAAATGTTTTAAATAGAATGGGGAATAATCTCAAACTCCCCATTCTCCACAATCCTCACCTTAAATGTCTCATCAAATCCTTCTGCTAAACTTGGTACTTCAAGCTTTTTATAGTTTGCTCGAACCCTAACTTCAGCACTATTGGCTTTAGTTTGATATTTATTAGAAAACTTTATTTTGTACCGCTCGATATAACTTTTACCATTTCTCAGTAATGTTTTGAACCAATCTGTAAACCTGCACACGCCATAAAAAAATCAGTGATAAGTTAAATGATTCGAACAGATTTCGCTTGTTATAGCTTAATACGATAGAAGTTTAGAACAGGCAAAACTTATAATTGAAAAAAGGGAAAACTATGGCTTATCAATCTATTAATCCATTTACCAATCAAAAATTGAAAGACTACCCATCGCATAGCGATCAAGATATTCAACATGCACTCGATACTGCAGAAAAAATCCTGAAGTCGGATTGGACTCAACACGTAGATACCCGAATTGAGGTACTTCGTAAACTGGCAAGCAACATGCGGGAACGCAAGTCAGAACTGGCTAAAATCATGACGCTGGATATGGGTAAGCTGATCAAGCAGAGTGAAGGTGAAATCGAAACCTGCGCCAAAATTGCTGAATACTATGCTGATCATGCCAAAGAGTTTTTAGCGCCAGTTTCTTATGAAACGGAACTGGGAGAAGCTTGGGTAGAACATCATCCCTTAGGAATTATTATGGCGGTAGAGCCTTGGAACTTCCCATTCTATCAATTGATGCGTGTCTTTGCCCCCAACTGCGCAATTGGTAACCCTGTGGTAGCCAAGCATGCCAGCATCGTTCCGCAATGTGCTGAAGCCTTTGAACGGTTGATTCTTGATGCAGGCGCACCGAAAGGTGTGTGGACTAATCTGTTTATCAGTAGTGATCAGGTCGCAGATATTATCGCAGATCCACGTGTACAAGGCGTTGCTCTTACGGGATCAGAAGGTGCAGGGCGTGCAGTAGCGGGGCAGGCCGGTAAACATGTCACCAAATCCACATTAGAATTGGGTGGTAATGATGTATTCATTGTGCTGGATGATGCTGATCTGGAAAAAGCGATCAAAATTGGCTGTCAGGCACGCGTTAATAACACGGGGCAAGTTTGTACAGCAGCTAAACGTTTTATCCTGCATGAGAAAATTGCAGAACAATTTAAAGCGGGCATGCTCGAGGTCTTTGAAGGCTTAAAAATTGGTGATCCATTGGATTCTGAAACTACTCTTGGCCCACTGTCTTCAGCAGATGCGTTGGAAAAACTGACTAAGCAGGTGGATAAAGCTGTAGAGAATGGCGCGAAAGTTTTGACTGGTGGTAAGCCTTATGAACATGAAGGTAATTTCTATCAGCCAACTATTCTGGAAAATATCAGCCGTGATAATCCGGCTTGGTATGAAGAATTCTTTGGCCCGGTCGCTCAAATTTATGTGGCAAAAGATGAAGATGAAATTGTATCGATTGCCAATGATTCCAATTATGGTCTCGGAGGCGTGATTCATTCACAAAATATTGAGCGGGCGAAAAAGCTGGCTTCACGTGTAGAAACCGGCATGATCTGGATTAACTGGTATACCGACACTGCGCCAGAGCTACCATTTGGCGGGATCAAAAATTCAGGTTATGGTCATGAACTTTCAATTGATGGTTTCAAAGAATTTGTGCAGAAACGATTGGTAGTGGTGAAAAGCCCAAAAAAATAATATTGAATTTTTAAAATAAAGAAGCCACTTAAACAGTGGCTTCTTTTTGAACGAGATATCAACGTAAATCAGGTGTTTTCTGGTTCAGCTTCTGATGAAGCGTCTTTATCTGGGTTTTGAATCAGTATGCCTGCCAGTTTAAGCATTTCAGCTTGCACACTGACCATCTGGCTTTCAATTTTCTTTAAATCAACCTGGCTGAAATCGACTTGGCCATTCAGTAAAGGAGAAGCTAGAACCTGTTGATTGGCACTCATGATATTGCTACGTACCTGATCAATTTCCTGACTTTTTAAATTCAGTTCACTTAAGGCCTGATTAAAGCCTGTCAACTGTTGTTGTAACTTGCCTGCTGTAGCTTGCAGTTGCTGGGTATCTTTAGTATCTACCGCAGTTTGCAGATCAGTTTGGGTCTGCTTTAACTGTTCAACATAACTGCCTGCCTTGAATTGCAGATCAGCCACATCACGCACCATATAAAACATATTGCCAGACTTCAGCTCTGTTTGCGCAGTCGTCGTGCGATCACTTTGCTGTGCAGGTTCAAGATCAGTAGAAAGAGTACTTTGTTCTTGCTCGACCGGTGCTTCGGTCGCCTGTTCACAGCCCATTAATAAAATGCCTGAGCTAAATAATGCAAAAGGAAGAAGAGCATTTACAAGAATCTTGGACATGAAATCATGGTCTCGGTGCAGGTGGTTCTAAGGCATGACTATAAGAATAAAATGTGGAGATAAAAAAGATTGTTGCAAAGTAATAACAAATATTTTGAATACAAATTATTAAGACATTAAAAAAGAGTGCCGAAGCACTCTTTTTTCACCGAGGAGGATAAAACTTATCCTGCAATAATTTTGATAATGTTATGGCTCATCACATTGGTCAGGATATAGTCACCATTCACTTTGATCCATTGCTGTTTTTTACCAGGTTTGCTGAGTCTTTTGTATTTGCTGTGGTCTACCTTGTACACTTTGCTCTGAAACTGAGCCGGTACTTTTTGACCTACACGCCAATCGCGTGAAGGATCTACTTTCTTATGTACCTGTTTATGCTGTTGATCGTGTGCAGGGGCTTTATGCTGTGCATGCTGCTGAACATGCGTTTTTTGTGGCTGATGGTGTTGCGAGTGATGCTCTGGAGCTGCAGCAAAAGCTGAAGTCGCCACAAGTGCACTAGATAATGAAAATATGACTGCTTTTACTAAGTTTTTCATGTTTTGAACCTATCGTTATCTCTCTTGGGATAACTGCATATTAGGCTCAACTCATTGATAAATATGGAATGAAGTGTTGTAGAAAAATAAAAATTAAGCGTAAATCATGGAGATTTTAGAGCTACGTAAATATGGTTTTAAGTATTTGATTTTAAAATAAATAATAAGTATCTATTCTTGAAATAGATACTTACATTACTGTTACAAATTATTTAGCCAATTCTGTATTAATCGCATCTCGCAAGCGAGCATCATCTGCAGGAATATTTGGTGCAAAACGCGCGACCACTTCGCCTTGCTTGTTGACCAGGAATTTTTCAAAGTTCCACAGCACTTCTGGTAATTCATTTGGCGTGTTGCCAAAACTTTTCAGGCGCTCTGCAAAATCTTCGCCGCCTGTACGTTGCGGCTGAGCTTGGGTCAGATAATGGTAAAGAGGATGCTGATCTTCACCCACGACAGAGATCTTGGAGAATAGCGGGAAATCCACATTGTAGTTCAGACTGCAGAACTGCTGGATTTCCTCGTCTGTGCCCGGTTCCTGACCTTTAAAGTTATTCGCAGGAAAAGCCAGAATTTCCAGTCCTTCGGTTTTTTTCTCATTATAAAGTTTTTGCAGTCCTTCATATTGTGGGGTTAAACCACATTTCGATGCGACATTCACAATCAGCAGGACTTTGTCCTGATAATCGGACAAAGTCGTATTTTTTCCAGTGACGGTTTTTACCGGAATCTCATAAATGGACTGACTCATATTGTTTTGCTCGAATTGTTATGAAAATAGACTCATGTTTTATCGGGTCTGGGCAGTTTCAGTAAACATAAATTTTAGATAAGTTTGTGAAAAAAATATGAAATTCGATGTTCATGCCTATGAGCCAGGTCGGCTAAACTGGTCATCAGTTGCAACCGACCTATTTAAAAAGACTTATTTAGTAAGCTCAGCATTGATTGCATCCAGCAGGCGTGAATCATCTGCCGTGATATCCGGTGCAAAACGTGCAACGACTTCACCCTGTTTGTTCACCAGGAACTTTTCAAAGTTCCAGAGGACTTCAGGTGGTTCATTTGGAGTCAGGCCATAGTCGACCAGATCTTTCCACCACGGACCTTCACCGATACGTTCTGGCACAGCTTGAGTCAAAGTAGCATATAAAGGATGTTTAGCTTCACCCACGACCGGAATTTTAGCAAACAGCGGGAAATCCACCTGATAGTTCAGGGAACAGAATTCCTGAATTTCCTTTTCACTTCCAGGTTCCTGTTCCAGAAAATCATTGGAAGGGAAGCCTAGAATTTCCAGCCCTTGTTCTTTTTTCTGCTGATAGAGTTTTTGCAGGCCTTCGTATTGTGGAGTGAGGCCACATTTTGATGCCACATTTACCAACAGCAAGACTTTGCCTTGATACTGGTTCAGCGTCGTGTCCGTTCCTTGAATCGTTTTTACCGGAATGTCATACACAGAAGTGCTCATCAGATTTCCTTTTTATTAAATGGATAAGGGCTATTTGTTTTAACGGGTATTTAAATATAGTACAAGTCGGAATCAGTGAAATGCTTACTTGCCGGCTACAAATAGCATTAATTTTAGTTGAAAAATCAATTATGCTTAGGCACTTGCCAAGAAGGCATAGATTAACAATAGATAGAGACAAGGATGAAGTTATGACGCAGCAGCAAAAAACAATGTGGTGGGCCATGCTGCTTCCATTGACTGCGGTCCTGATCTGGTCACTGAATATTGTCGTGACCCGCTATGTGACGGACTTTATTTCGCCGGTGAGCATCAGTTTTTATCGCTGGTTTTTTGCCTTTCTGATTCTGACCCCGTTTATTCTGCCGCGAGTGATTCGTGAACGTGCCCTGATCGTCCCGCATCTGAAACAGCTGGCAGTGCTGAGTGCCTTTGGTCTGGTGCTGTATCAGGGCCTGGCGTATACCGCCGCACATTACACCACCGCCACCAATATGGGCATTATTAATGCCTTTATTCCAATTTTCACCATTTTTGTGTCGATGCTGATTCTGCGCGATATCCCGAATCGCTATGCGATTATTGGCAGTCTGTTGTCCTTTGCCGGGCTGATCTATGTGATGGGGCAGGGTAATCCGTGGGGGCTGTTGCATGCTGGCGGCCAGTGGGGTGATCTGCTGATGATTATTGCCGTATTTTTCTATGCCTTTTACGGGGTCTTTCTGAAAAAATGGCAGCTGCAGATTCCGCTCATGCTGAGCCTGTATGTGCAGATTCTATTTGCATTGCTGTATCACCTGCCGTTTGTGGCGTGGTTGGGTCTAGATGTCATTAATCTGGCCAATGCTGGCAGCGTCATCTACGCCAGTATTTTCCCGTCACTGATTGCACCTTTGCTGTGGATGATGGCGATTCAGCGTCTGGGGCCGAACCGTACCAGTATCTTTATGAACCTGATGCCGGTGTTTACTGCTTTAATTGCCTTGGTCTGGTTAAAAGAGGCCTGGACCATTTATCACAGTATTGGTGGGGCGATTATTCTGTTCGGCATTGTACTGGCCCAGAAAAAAACCATGGCGCCGGTGCTGCTAAAAGCCAAATAATTGCCTAAAAAACGAACAAACAAACTTAGTTTTTTTGCTTGAATGATCTCGTAAATAAAGACAAATAGACTTTAGTCGAGGATGGGAGGTTTTAGGTTCTTTAAAAAGCACTTTAAAAAGAGCAAGATAATTTGAATTTTTTTAAAATAATGATTGATTAATCATAGGTTTAAGCTGCTTTTTAAGAGCTAAAATATATTTGTTTTTTTTAAACTGTTCGCCCATAATACGCTCCATCGCAGATCAGCAACTGTTGCTGAAATGTCCAGAGATTTCGATACCCTCTGGATGTGATTGATACACATCCTTTTTTATGCTCAACCATCCCTATATGGTTGAGCTTTTTTTTGTCTTAAAACTTTAGTCGACTTGAAAAGAAAAATGACTGAGCAAAGGCTCAGTCACGAATAATTTCACCTGTTACGGCATCAATAATCCGGCTTGGTTTCTGGCTCAGTCCCAGATCACCATTCAGATAATTCAGATCCTGACCAAAATAACGCATGGCATCTTGCAGGGAACGTGCAGGTTCTAAGCCGGCAGGATTGGCACTGGTTGAAACAATAAAACCGCCAAAAGCCTGACACAAGGCTACACAAAGAGGATGAGTGGTCACGCGCACTGCCACTTTAGGGTGTTTGCCTTTAATCCAGCCTGGAATATCGTCATTGGCAGGGAGTAGCCAGGTGGTCGCCCGGTCTGTAGGTCGATCATTACTCCAGGACTCAATTACTTTTTCACGCATTTCTTCACTTAGATCCTGAAGTAAATGTTCCACTTGTGAAATATGAGCTGCGAGTAAAATCACGCCTTTTTCAATCGGGCGCTGTTTTAAGGTTAAAATCTGGTGAAATGCCTGTTCATTATAGGGGTCGCAACCTAAACCCCAAACAGCCTCTGTAGGGTATGCCAAGACCTGTCCAGCTTTGAGACATTCAGCTGCTTCGGCAACAGAGGTGGTGATCATGTGTATACCTTATCAAAACAAGAAGTGTCTATTGTGAACCTTATTTATGCGGACGACAACGTAGATACATGCCGGCTTGCTGGGTGCAAAAGCCAAGTAGCTCCAGTTCCATCAATTGACCGGTGAGAGAAGAAACATCCTGTTGCAGATGATGACTGAGATGATCCAGATCCTGTCCGACCCAGTCCAGCTGGTTATAAAGTCTGAGCAAATGGGGCGGTATGTGTGTAGGAAGTTCATCCGCCATGTCATGTTGTACTTCATTTTGTAAGGCTTGCCATTGGGTTGCCAGAGCCAGTTCTTCAATCACCTGTTGCGGGTGATCAATCAGAATCGCGCCTTCACGAATCAGCTGATGGCAACCTTTATGATATTCACTATAAATATGTCCCGGAATGGCAAATACAGTCTTGCCTTGTTCGGCAGCCAGTTTGGCCGTAATCAGAGAGCCGCTTTTTAAGGTCGCTTCAGCCACAATGACCCCGAGACTTAAGCCACTGACAATCCTGTTACGCCGTGGAAAGTGATGCTGCAACGGTGGGGTTTCTGGTAGAAACTCGGTAATGACGGCACCACCATGCGCAATAATCTCCTGGCGCAATTGTGCATGTTGAGAAGGGTAGGTCTGATCCAGTCCGGTTCCCATCACCGCAATGGTTCCCTGATGTTTTAATCCTGCCCGATGAGCAGCTTCATCTATGCCTTGTGCTAATCCACTATTAATATAGAAACCCTGTTCACTCAAATAAAAGGAAAAATCATAAGCTACTTGCCGGCCATGAGGACTCGGCTTGCGACTTCCCACAACTGCAATTTGGGCTTGTAGCAGGGTATCCGGCTGACCTTGGCCAAAAATAATCGGTGGTTTGTCTACATAGTGGCTGAGTTGCTGGGGATAGTGCAGATCATGGTAGAGTAGAACAAAATCACTATCTCGCTGAACTTTTTCCAGACAGCGCTGAAATTTCTGTTGTGATTCTGGAAGCGAGAAGTCTTTTAAGCGTTGGACATGATTGGCATGAATGCCAAGCGCCTGCCAGGTAGGCACCTGATCAGGCTGTATGGCTGTGGTCAGACTTGAATAATGCTGACTGATTTTATAGAAGCTCGAAAGAGAATGCTGAACCAGATACCATAACGTCAGTGTTTCCAGTTGCACGCGTGATAAAGAGTTCAGCATATCGAGACCTATATGTGTGTCTTCTTATTCTTTCAGTTGTAAAGTTAGATCAATCTATTATTCATCTAGCAATGGCGCTTGAATATTGGCACCCACCTTGATAGGTAACTCACTTTCCAGCACATAAGCATAGCTCAGCTGGTCAAAAGTTTTAAAGACCATCACATTGCCAATGCGCTCACCTGGAAGCTGTACGCGCTCTTTGGTTTTCGGATCAGTCACGACTTCACCTTTCTGGTTTACGCTAAAGACATGGCCAGTCTGAACCCCATGTGCCGTACCACGGTCAATCGTCACGACACTATGACGTGCTGCTGTACCAATTGAACCCAGTACACGCACAATCTGACCACCAGCAACCGTATTTTCTGCATTCACTGGATAGAACAGGGTAGGCAACATCGGATCGTATTCAGGTAATACACGGTCACCACGACGCACTTCGGCATTGTAGCTATCTGTCAATTCCAGCGTGGTGACATCACCTTCGCCACGTACTGCGATTCCGGAAGCAACCTGTTGCAGCTCTAGAGCAGCCGTGTATTTCTTGCCATTGGCATCGGTAAAGACATAAGGGTCTGCCTCACGATACACCGCATAACGCTGGCCAACCACCAAACCATTGCCGCGCGCATAGACCTTCTGGCCTTTACCGGCCAGTACGCGCTGGTCTGCAGTGCCGAGAATGTAAGGCGTACCTTGAACTGAATCAGCTGCCACTATGGTATAGCGTTCAAGCCATTGCTGGATATGCGCTAATGGAATCACTGGAATCGTATTATTTAAAGATTCAACGCGAACCTGTGGTTGTAATGAAGTACTACCGATATAACGACTGATGATACCTTCACAGCCATCACCTTCGTCTTTACCGATAATTGGACGACCTTGATAGTCACACATCAACAGGCGATCACCTGGAAAAATCCAATGTGGATTTTTCACGTGCTTGTTACTGGCCCAGATTTCTGGCCAACGCACCGGATTTTTTAAGAAACGTTTTGAAATATCCCACAATGTAT
The DNA here is from genome assembly GCF_002324975.1 of Acinetobacter sp. UBA1496. NCBI lineage: Bacteria > Pseudomonadati > Pseudomonadota > Gammaproteobacteria > Moraxellales > Moraxellaceae > Acinetobacter > Acinetobacter sp. UBA1496. Next base: position 12,224 of record NZ_DCRI01000039.1, read on the forward strand.
CGCCTTTTTTGACCACGTAGACATTAGGCGCACTGGCTTTTAAAGCAGGTGGATTGACGTTGCGGGCAGGAGCTGCCTCGGCTGAATACATTGTTCCCATACTCACTCCGACACAAACTGCCAGTGCGAGCATTTGATTTTTTAACCCCAAGGCACTAAAAAATGGCATGCCCTTCAAAACCTTTTTCATTATCATAATTCCTAAAATTATGTGCGTAATTGCGTTATAATAACGATCTTACACACATTTTTTTGATGAAGCATTCCCTTCATTTGGTTTTTTGATCAATGGCATAATTGAGGACGCAGTATGGCCTTATTACCTATTTTAAGTTTCCCGGATCCCCGTCTTCGTACCATTGCACAACCAGTCGAAGAAGTTACTGATGAAATTCGTCAGCTCGCTGCAGATATGTTTGAAACCATGTATGAAGCGCCAGGCATCGGACTCGCCGCGACCCAAGTCGATCGTCATATTCAGCTGATTGTGATGGACCTGTCTGAAAACAAAGATCAACCCATGGTGTTCATTAACCCCAAAATCACACCATTGACTGAAGAAACACAGCCTTATGAAGAGGGCTGTCTATCAGTTCCTCAAATATACGATAAAGTTGAGCGTCCGTCACGCGTAAAAATTGAGGCAATTGGTCTGGATGGTCAACCCTTTGAACAAGAGGCTGATGGACTTCTCGCTGTGTGCATCCAACATGAAATGGATCACTTAAATGGTAAACTTTTTGTGGATTATCTGTCGCCATTAAAACGTCAGCGTGCCCGTGAAAAAGTAGAAAAACTGGTTCGCCAGCGCAATAAGGAAAAAGTTGCAGTTAAACGCTAAAATTATTTTCCCAAGCAATTTTTATGATTCAACAAGCCCAATTTTGATTGGGTTTTGTTATACTCAGCCTAGATAAATTTAAGGGTTTGCCTATGGTTCTGCGGGGAGGTCTGCTACTTTCCTTTCTAGCGGTATTTCTACAGATTGCTGTATTCTTACAGCCTTTGCTGCCGAAGCAATATCAGGTTGCTCCGGTCTGTGAAACCATCACGCGTGCCCTTTTAGTTTCCTCGCATGTTCATTCTGAACATCCTGCTCATCATCTTGATCAGCATCCTATTTCCTCGGACTCCATGGCGCATGAACACGATGCCAGTCATCAGTGTCAGTACTGTACTGTCTATGGCAACCTCGTTTTGCCGCCTGAGCTTGAAGTGAAAGAAGTCCTGGATCGAATTCAGGTCAGACTATTGGCTTTTGAACAAGCCTTTAAGCATGTCTGGTTTATCCTTCAACGACTCTTTTTAATCCCGCAGGGACGGGCACCGCCACTGTTTGCATAAATCCACGTTGTTTTGCCTGGGTCTTTACTGACTTAGGCCGTGTTCAATTTATGTATTCAGTGAGATAAAAAATGGCTCAGCCTAAATTTTCTTTACAGCCCCTTGCGGCTGCGATTTGTGTTGCTTGTTATTCTTCGATGGTGCTGGCAAATGAAGCCATGCCAGTACAAACCATGGCACCGATTGTGGTGACTTCAACTGCCGGTAATGATGCCAATGGTCTGATTGTTCGTGCTGATCCAAAACAGCCGATTCAGCCAGTGCCGGCAACTGATGGCGCAGATTATCTGCAAAGTATTGTAGGTTTTAGTTCGGTCAATAGCGGAGCAGGTACCAATGGCGATGTGACCTTTCGTGGCATGTTCGGTTCACGCATTAAAATCCTGACTGATGGCACTGAAAACCTCGGTGCCTGCCCAAGCCGGATGGATTCGCCCACTTCATATATTTCTCCAGAAAGTTATGACCGTATTTCAGTGATTAAAGGTCCTCAAACGGTTCAATATGCCAATACAGGTTCTGCTGCAACAGTTATTTTTGAACGTAATCCTGAAAGCTTTACAGAAGATAAAAATTACCGTGGACAAGCTAGTGTACTTATGGGCTCTTATGGTCGTTTAGATCATAATGTTGAAGCAGCATTGGGGGATGATAAAAAATACATTCGTTTAAATGCGAGCCGATCTGTATCGGATAGTTATAAGGATGGTGATAACAATAAAGTTCCATCAGATTGGGAAAGATGGAATACCGATATTGCATTAGGTTGGACACCTGATGAAAACACATGGATTGAGTTAACAGGCGGAAAAGCTGATGGCGAAGCTGTTTATGCAGGGCGTGGCATGGATGGTTCACAGTTTGCACGAGAAAGCTTAGGTTTGCGTGTTGAGAAGAAAAATATTACAGATGTAATTAAGAAAATTGAAGCGCAAGTGAACTATAATTTTAATGACCATATTATGGATAATTATAGTTTGAGAAAAGTACCTCAGACACACGATGACAACCATCAAATGGTGGATAATCCAATGTCTATGCAGGTAACACGCCGTACACTCAATACTCGTTTAGCTATGACAAGTGAATGGGATAAGACTCAACTTATTACGGGGTTTGATTCTCAACACAATAAACATGCTGGTGGTATGAAGTCGAATAGCATGGATATGCCATTAAAAGCTGATATGGAGTTTCAGTCTTATGGTGCTTTTGGTGAATTAACTTATCAATTGGAAGGAAACAATCGTGTTGTATCAGGTGCGCGTATTGATCGTGTTGAAATTGATGCTTTAAAAACTCAACACAGCCGCACAGAACTTTTGCCAAGTGCATTTATCCGTTTTGAAAATACTCACCCTAACCATGATGATAGTAAAACTTATATCGGTTTAGGTTACGTAGAACGTGTGCCAGATTATTGGGAATTGTTTAAAACCGATTACAAAGGTGTAACGGCAAATACTTTCAAAAAATTAGAAACAGAGAAAACATTACAGCTTGATTTAGGCTATCAGCATGAACACGGCGCATTTAATTCTTGGGTGTCGGCTTATACAGGCTTAATTAACGATTATATTTTGATGGTATATCCACAAACACAATCAAGTGGGCATGGGCATTCAATGCATATGAGTGCTAAGCAAAATACTGTCGATTCAAGAAATGTTGATGCCATTATTGCTGGTGCGGAAGCAGGTATTGGTTATAGCTTTACAGATGCTATTCAAGCAGATGTTAGTGCAATGTACGCTTGGGGTGAGAATACAACTGACAATACGCCGCTACCCCAAATCTCTCCATTAGAAGCACGAGTTAACTTGCGCTATATTCAAGACAAATACAATGTTGGGTTATTGTGGCGTGTAGTGGATGGTCAAAACCGTATTAGTAAGAATGAAGGTAATATTGTTGGATACGATCTACAGCCAAGCGCAGATTTTAGCACATTATCGCTAAATGGAACCTATAATTTAGCAGAAGACATCGATTTATCAGTGGGTATTGATAATGTGTTAGATAAAACCTATACGGAGCATTTGAATAAGATGGGAAATGCAGGTGTCGGTCTGGCGGCCAATGAACAATTCAATAATATGGGACGAAATTACTGGGCAAGAATCAGTATGAAGTTCTAATCTGATTAGATTGAGTACAAAAAGCAGAACGAAAGTTCTGCTTTTTGCTTTTTTAATTTAATAAAATTAATAATAATCAAATATTTAATTATTTTGACCATTTCCAAATAAAATAATGAATATTTTTATTAAAATATTTTTTATATATAAAACAGTTATTTATAAATATTGTGGTTTATAAAATAAACACACGTTTCAAATGTTTTAAAAAAGGTGTTGCAAGGCATCTGAAATGCTGTAGAATGCACATCCATCGGC
>NZ_DCRI01000040.1:0-4332 GCF_002324975.1 Acinetobacter sp. UBA1496
TTTCGCAAGAGATCTATTATTTTTTAAAAAGATTATATTCTTAGGTACGTTAATAGTTTTGAAAGATAAAGTTAGATCATCAGCATATCTTGTATATTCAAATTTATATTTATTAATTAACTTTGTTATCTTAGCATCTAAAATCTCTCCAATCATATTGGATAAAATAGGTGAAACTGGACTGCCTTGAGGTAAAAAACTTTTATTATTAGATGAATAACAAGCTATTTGGGCAATAGTTATAGCTACTTCCTGAGATAAAAGAAAATTTTTATTCTTTGTGAAATAACCAACAATTCTAGGAAAAGTAATATTTTCAAAAAAATCTTTCAGGTCTAAATTAATAACAATTTTTTTATTAATATGAGGTAAAGCATTTTTATAGATACCATACTCTTTATCATCACTATTTTTCTTGAATGCGAAAGAATATATATTTTTTGATATGTTTATTTCATCTGATATATGTTCTAAAAGTTCACAAAGTTTTCGCTGGACATTTTTTAAAAATCCGTCTGGACTAAGAATAACTCTTGGCGTATTAGAATTTTTTTTAGGTATTAAAATGGTGGTATATCTGCGATGAATGGGGTGCTGATATAAAATACGGCAAAAAACTTGATAATCATAACCAAGTAAAGTGGCTAAATCTCTTCTATTTTTACATTTTCTTAAATCATCTAACGTGTATTTCATAAAAACTTTAATAAAAATCTAGTAAGTAGAATACTAGTGAAAACTCATATGGCATATCTTAACAATAGTATATTTCCCAAAAGTTAAGCATTTAAGGAATTATTCACGCTTGCAAGCGTGCTAACTTTAGTAAACAGTTTACGATTCGTAAACCAATTTCTAATCACTAGTATTCTATTGAGTATTCTATTTTATTTGACTAATAAAATAAAGAAACCCCGCAAAAGCGGGGTTTCTTTTTTGTCGAAGTATTTAAAAATTAAACACGTTCGATAATCGTTGCAATACCTTGACCTAGACCGATACACATCGTTGCAAGACCGATTTGAGTATCTTGCTGTTCCATGATGTTCAGTAGGGAAGTAGTAATACGCGCACCAGAACAGCCCAATGGGTGACCCAATGCAATCGCACCACCGCTCAAGTTTACAATGTCTTGTTTCTCGTATAGACCTAAGCCTTTAAGAACAGATAGGCCTTGTGCAGCAAACGCTTCGTTTAACTCTACAGTTTGCATGTCTTCAATGGTCAGACCAGCACGTTTCAATGCTTTTTGAGTTGCTGGAACTGGACCATAACCCATGATCGCAGCATCACAACCTGCAACCGCCATAGAGCGGATCACAGCACGTGGTTTCAGACCAAGCGCTTGAGCACGTTCAGCAGACATTAACAGCATTGCAGATGCACCGTCAGACAATGCTGAAGATGTAGCAGCAGTCACTGTACCGCCTTTAGGGTCGAAGACTGGACGCAAAGCACGGAAAGTTTCGATGTTAGCATCCGGACGGATCACTTCATCGATATCGCACAGAACTTTATAACCGTCAGCATTATGACCTTCAATGCCTACGATCTCGTTCTGGAACAGACCATTTTCAGTCGCAGCCCAGGCACGGCGGTGAGATTCAACACCAAATGCATCCTGTTCTTCACGAGTAATGCCGTTCATGCGACCCAGCATTTCAGCAGTCAGGCCCATCATGTTAGACGCTTTAGCATAGTGCTTAGATGCAGCAGGGTTCAGGTCGATGCCGTGCATCATGCCTACGTGACCCATATGCTCTACACCACCGATGATGAAGATATCACCCTGGTTAGTCGCGATCTGTGCAGCCGCAGTGTGGATTGCCTGCATAGAAGAACCACACAGACGGTTAACCGTTTGACCTGCAACAGTCTTAGGAAGATCAGCTAACAATGCGATATTACGCGCAATGTTCATCCCTTGTTCCAGAGTCTGGTTCACACAGCCCCAGATCACATCTTCAACTTCATTCGGGTCAAATTCGTTACGAACCATCAACGCACGGATAAGTTCAGCTGACATGCTGTCGGCACGTACATTGCGGAACATACCGTTTTTCGATTTGCCCATGGCAGTACGTACGCCATCAACAATCACAACGTCACGTGGATTTAAAGTAGCCATTCACGTCACTCCTTAACCGTAGAATTTTTTGTTATTAGCAGCCATGTCGCGCAATGATTGCGGCGCTTCATAAGCCTTACCTAAGTGCGCATATTTGTCGCAAAGTGCAACATACTCAGCTACACCAGTCTGGTCGATATAACGGCATGGACCGCCACGGAATGGAGGGAAACCTACACCCATGATCATCGCCATATCTGCTTCAGCCGGAGTTGCAACAATGTTGTCTTCCAGGCAACGAACAGTTTCGTTACAGAAAGCCAGCATCATACGGTCAATGATCTCTTGAGGATCAAATTCGCGTTTTTCAGCAGTTGCAACAGATGCCACAAGCTCATATGCAGTTGGATCAACCACTTTGGCTTTTTTGCCTTTACGGTCAAGTTCGTATTTGTAGAAACCAACGTCATTCTTTTGACCCAGACGGTTGTTTTCGTACATTACTTGGACTGAACCTTTGAAATCAGGTTTCATACGATCCGGGAAGCCTTCAGCCATGACTTCTGCACCGTGAACGCCAGTATCGATACCAACCACGTCCATCAGGTAAGCAGGGCCCATAGGCCAGCCGAATTTTTCCATCACTTTGTCAATTTGCTGGAAGTCAGCACCATCTTTCAGTAACAGGTCAAATGCACCGAAGTAAGGGAACAGTACGCGGTTTACCAGGAAGCCCGGGCAGTCATTCACTACGATTGGTGTTTTACCCATTTTCTGAGCAAGCACAACAGTCGTTGCAATCGCTTCAGCAGAAGTCTTCTCACCACGAATCACTTCTACTAATGGCATCATGTGTACCGGGTTAAAGAAGTGCATACCCACGAAGTTTTCAGGACGTTCCAGATTTTCAGCCAGACGCGTAATTGAAATCGTAGATGTGTTCGACGCAATAATCGTGTTTTCACGTACTTTAGATTCAGTTTCTTTCAGTACGATACCTTTCACTTTCGGGTTTTCAGTTACTGCTTCAATCACGATGTCGACTTCTTTAAACTCGTCATAGCTTAAAGTAGGACGGATGCGAGCAAGGGTTTCACCCATTTGCGCCGGTTTCATCTTCTTGCGTTCAACTTGCTTGGTCAGCAGTTTATTCGCTTCAGACATACCCAGTGCAAGTTGCTGGTTACCGATGTCTTTCATGATGATTGGAGTGCCTTTGCTTGCCGCTTGGTAAGCAATACCACCACCCATGATCCCTGCGCCTAGAACGGCAGCCTGGTTCACTGGATGTGCACCTTGTTCATATTTCTTAGAAGTTTTCTTCACCACCTGGTCGTTCAGGAACAGACCGATTAACGCACCCGCTTGTGGGGTTACCGCAGCTTTCGCAAAGCCTTGAGCTTCAACTTTTAACGCTTCATCGCGGTGTAAGCTTGCACCTGCCTGAAGAGAATCAAGCAATAGTTTTGGCGCCGGGTATTGAGCAGGGTTTGCTTTTGCAAGAACCGCACCTTTCGCCGTATTGAACGCCATCATTTGCTCAAGCATGTTCAGCTTGATTGGATCTAGTTTTTCCTGGCGTTTTGCTTGCCAGTCTAAACGGCCGTGAATTGCCTGTTTCACCAGGTCAATCGCAGCATCTTTCAGTTTGTCTGCAGCCACAACCGCATCAACCGCACCATCTTTCAGTGCAGCAGCCGGTTTTTTCGGAGTAGCCATGGCCATCCATTCAACTGCATTGTCGATACCGATCAGACGGCTTAAACGAACCGTACCACCGAAACCAGGGAAGATACCAAGTTTGATTTCAGGCAGGCCGACTTGCGCCTGTTCTGACATCACACGGTAGTCACAGACTAAGCACATCTCGAAACCGCCACCCAGTGCCATACCGTTAATCGCGGCAACTTTAGGAATGTCCAGGTCTTCGAAGCTGTTAAAAATTTCATGAACTGGTAGTGCCCAGTCAACAATTGCCTGTTCGCCTTGAGCAAAGTTATCGCCGAATTCAGTAATGTCAGCACCTACAATAAATGTAGACTTGCCTGAAGTCACGATTAAACCCTGAATGTCAGCAGCGGAAACTGCGTCGATCGCAGCCTTGAAATCTTCAATCGTTGCACGGTTGAATTTGTTAACCGACTCACCTTGTAAGTCAAAGCGGAATTCTGCAATTCCGTCCTCAAGCATTTGGACGGTAATGGCATTGCCAGCGTGGATCATGCCCTGATCTCCTTTATTTTGGAGGACTTCTAAGTTGATGT
>NZ_DCRI01000041.1:0-11267 GCF_002324975.1 Acinetobacter sp. UBA1496
GTATATCGTTGGCAGAAGAAGTTATTTAGAACAATGATCAAAAACTTCATTGATGACTTTATTCTCGATAAAAATCATCTGCTACCACAGAGAATCTATAAATAATACTGCGTAAGTCCTAATATATAGCTAAATTCTAAAAACACTAGCACATGGAAATATCTGTAAAACCTCATTTCCTATGGTTTTAGGTGTGATAATAAATTAAGTATTCAGCTATATATTAAAAGCCAGTATTATAGATATCAATAGACTTCTTGCGTTAGTCAAAATTTAATCAGTGATAAGCGTTTATTTTTAAATAAATATTAAAGTCTAAAATAGTCAAAAATTATACTTTCGCAAGAGGTCTAATTTAAATTTATTAATGAATTGGTACTTTTTCCAAGTCAGATTGTTGTGCGCCCAATTCAGAACGTACTACCTGCTGCTCAAATCCAGCTCTATCTATTGCAGCCCGTTCACTACGATCCATTAAAGAGACCAAACAGCTCACTATGAATGCGAGAGGCATAGAAAATAATGCAGGATTATCGTAAGGGAAAATTGCATGTTCATAGCCAAACACACCTACCCAGACCGTTGGCGACATAGCAACAAAAACAATAGCTGAAATTATACCAGTAAATCCGCCCCAGATTGCCCCTCGGGTAGTGAGGTCTTTCCAGTACATGGCAAGGAAAAGTACAGGGAAATTTGCTGATGCAGCAATACCGAAAGTAAGGCCCATCAAGAACGCAATATTCATTTTTTCAAATAAAATACCGCAGGCAATGGCCACTATACCTAAACCTACTACAGCAAATCTGGACACCGCCATTTCCTGCTTTTCTGTAGCTGAGCCCTTTTTGATTACTTTTTGGAATAGGTCATGTGAGATAGCAGATGCACCTGCCAGCGTTAAACCTGCAACTACAGCTAAAATCGTGGCAAAGGCAACAGCGGATAGAAATCCAAGTAAAACATTACCACCCAATGCGCCGGCTAGATGAATAGCCACCATATTTGAACCGCCAATCAGTTCTCCACCCAATATCCCATCAACATAAAATGCGGGATTTGTTCCAATGACTGAAATTGCTGCAAAGCCTAAGATACATACGAGAATAAAGAAATAACCAATGTATCCAGACGCATAAAACACGGATTTACGTGCGTCTTTAGAATTTGAAACAGTAAAAAAGCGCATTAGAATATGTGGCAAACCAGCTAGTCCAAAAATCAGGCCTATTGAAGTAGATAGCGCATTTATCGGATTGGAGAGCATTGGGCCTGGTTCTAATACTTTTTGTCCTAAATTATGATTTTTTACTGCTGCTGCAGCCAAATTATCCAGACTAAAGTTAAAATATCTTAAGCACAGAAAAGTCAGTACTGTACCACCAAATAATAACAAGACAGCTTTAACAATCTGAATCCAAGTTGTTGCTAGCATACCGCCAAACATGACATAAATCAGCATCAGACATCCCACCAGCATTACGGCAATCTTATAATCGATTCCGAACAGCAATTTAATTAGCTGGCCAGCACCCACCATCTGCAAGAGCAAGTAACAGCACACAACAATTAGGGAGCCAGAAGTAGCAAGAATACGGGTTTTTGCAGGGTCTAAACGATAAGATACAATATCTGCAAATGTATACTTACCCAAATTTCTTAAACGTTCGGCCATAACAAATGTCAAAATTGGCCAGCATACAAAAAAGCCTGTGACATAAATGAAACCATCATAACCTTTAAAAAAAACCATGCTTGATACTCCAAGCAAGGTAGAGGCAGACATATAATCCCCTGCAATTGCTAACCCGTTTTGCCGAGCTGAAATCGAATTTCCTGCCGTATAAAAGTCTTCTTTAGAATGGGTTTGCCGTGCAGCTCTCCAAGTAATAATCAAGGTAATAAAAACCACTGTTGCAAACATGCTTATAGCGGTCCAGTTGAGTGGGCTGTTTGTTGCTGCTTGTGTCTGGCTGCTAGAGACAATCATTATGGCGAGAAGCAAGAATTTATTCATATTGATACTCCCGCTTCAGTTCTTCCTTAATGCGATCGAAATGCTGATTTGTAATGTAAATATATATACCAGTAATGAGCCAGCTTATAATGATGACTAATGCTGCCATTGGCATTCCAACGGTAAGAACCCGATCTCCCATTGTTTGAGCAAGAAGTTGAGGATAAAAGCTAGCTATACCAATGAATAAAAAATAGATAAATAGAATGATTATACTTAACCACATGGCAAAACGATTACGCGCTCTAACCATATCCTTGAATTTCATATTTTGAATAATGGCAATTTCTACATTTTTTGACATATCAAAAATCCTTTTTTTGATGAATTCATACGGCATTTAATTGCTGAAAATAATCGTGATAGCGTTCCCTTAATTGCTTTTTACTAATTTTTCCTGTAGGTGTATGAGGTATTTCTTTGACTAAGATAGTTGCTGAAGGCAAAGCCCATTTATGCAGATAGCCCGACAAATAATGAATAATCTCCTCATGACTTATCGATTCGTTATTCTTTGCAACCGCAATTAATAAAGGACGTTCTCCCCATTTCGGATGTTCTGCTGCAATTACCGCAGCTTCATGAACTTTGTGATATCCCATTGCTGCGTTTTCAACTTCAACGCTGCTGATCCACTCTCCTCCTGATTTAATCATGTCTTTGGCGCGGTCAGTAATATGCATATAGCCATGTTTGTCTATCGTGGCTATATCTCCTGTATCAAACCAAAGGTCTTCAGCTTGTGAATGCTTCTGATCCTCAGAGCTATTGATATATTGCTGCACCACCGTATGGCCTCTTAATTCGAGAACCCCCTCCTGAATGCCGTCATGTTCAAGGACCGTTCCATCAAAATGCTTCAAACGCATTTGCAAGCCGAATATCGGCCGGCCGCATTTGATTGCCTGCTGGTCAAAATGTTCAGGTTCACGAATAAGCTGTGTCTGATTAATAGCTCCCAAAGAGCTGGTTTCTGTCATACCCCAGCCATTTTCGAGCTGAATGCCTAAATCCCGCATACTTTTGATTAATGCAAGCGGTGCGGCTGAACCGCCTGAAATAGCCCGTTTAAGATTAAGCTTTAAGTCTGGATTCTGCTGTAAATATGTTTTTATCGAGGTCCATACAGTCGGCACAGCCATAGAAATATTGACATTTTCTGCCTGCATCAGTGCCGTCATTTTCTCAGTCTGTCCTGCAAACTGGTTTGGCCAGACTATTTTTGCCCCGCACAGAATGGCATTGAAAGGCATATCCCAAGCACTGATATGATAAAGCGGAACCATAGGCATCATGGTGCTTTGCGAATGCAAGCCTACCACTTCAACCATGCTTAACGTTAATGCATGCAGTACAGTACTGCGATGTGAATAAAGAACACCTTTTGGTTTTCCTGTCGTTCCTGATGTATAACATAAACCGCTGGCTTGCAATTCTGGTATATCCGGCCATTCATAGCTTTCAGGCTGAAATTGGATTAAATCTTCATAGAAACTAAACCGAAAACTGGCTTTAAGGTTTGGATCAATATCTCCTAGGACAATAATTTCCTTAAGAAATGATGAAAAGCTCGGATACAGGCTTTCTAGTAACGGCACATTCTCAGGTTCAACAATCAAAACTTCATTTTTCGCATCACAAATAATCTGCTTGATCTGCTCCGGTAACAGTTTAGGATTAATCGTATGATAAATACGCCCAGAACATGGAATAGCATAATGCAGTTCCATATGCTGATATGTATTCCAAGCCAATGTACCGACTTTGGCATTTTGAGAAATATTTAATTGATCAAGGGCATGTGCGAACTGAGCCACACGTTTAAAAGCATCGCGGTAAGTATAACGATGTACACTAATACCATCTGATTTTAAGGAAACAATTTGCTGCTCAGCATGAACCATCATTGCATGCCGCATAATTGAAGTAATGTTTAAATTGCAATACATCATCAGTCCATTCATCATTATTATATCCTTGCACAATTTCCCAATTGAGTCTGAATACTAATATTGCAACTATGATGCCAATTTTTTAATCATTAATTATCAGTGACTTATGTTTTTATATTTTTTCAAAGATGAAACTGTTTTCAATTGTGAAATTCTTGGAGCTGGCAGTTAGGCTTTTAACATTTTCATCTTGCGCCATAGGGTTGTGCGGCTGATATTTAAATTTTGGGCAGCCGCATCAAGATTTCCATTGGCTGCATCTATAGCCTGCTGGATTAACTGTAATTCCTGATTTATTTTTACTTCTTTTAAGGGGTTTGCTTGTTCAGATACCAAGAAATCATAGTTTTGAAAAATTTCTGGAATGTGCTTTTCAACAATCTGCTGATTGAATATTTCTCTGTCTAATCTGCTTATCACTGCAAATCTTTCTATAATATTTTCAAGTTCCCGAATATTTCCAGGCCAATGATATTTTTGCAAAGCCTTTTTCAAGTAATCTGGCAGTGCCTCTATATCCAGATGATGCTTCCGAAGAAAATGTTCTGTTAGCGCCATGATATCGGTACGGCGCTGCTTCAGCGCTGGCACAAATACTCTTAAAATATTTAATCGATAATATAGGTCAGCTCGGAACTCACCTTTATTTACCTTCTCTTCCAGATTTGAATGAGTAGCGGCCAGAACCCGGATATTAACCTGATGACTCACGATTGAACCTAAGCGGTTAATTTGTTTTTCTTGCAGCACCCTTAAAAAACGTGTCTGAAGATGCAGGGGCATATCACCGATTTCATCTAAAAATAAGGTGCCATTATGGGCCGCCTCAATCAGTCCTACTTTTCCATTTTTCTTCGCCCCGGTAAAAGCCCCCTCTTCATAACCAAATAATTCACTTTCCAAAATGCTTTCTGGAAAAGAAGCACAGTTAATTGCAACAAAAGGCGCTTTGGCTCTTGAGCTATAATGATGAATGCTTTGTGCCAATAGTTCCTTGCCTGTGCCACTTTCACCGGTAATTAGAATAGTTGCTTCCGTTTTGGCATATTGTTTGGCCAATTCTATACTTTGAACAAAAGCTGGATCCTCAGTAATAAGGTCTGAAAAACTATAACGAATATTAAATTTTCGTGTAGAAACCTTTCTGAATTCGCTGCTGGATTTTTCAAAAGCATCTAAATCCTGCACACTAAGAATAAAGCCGTCTATATATTCATTTTTCAGTGCAGATAAATGTACGGCTAATTTTTTTGCTCCTACTGACAAAACCTGATGACTTTTCTCTACATTCAAATCCAGATTCTGGAAAATGGAATAGACCGATTTATTCAAGACTTGGGTTAGATCCAAGTTCAGTAAGGCTGTCATCGACTGATTAATAAAAAGAATATTTCCTGTGTCAGAAATACAGCAAATCCCATCCGTCAGCTGGTTAAAAATCTCATTTAATCTTTGCGTATGTTGCTTTTCCGCACGTATTTTATCTAAACGCTGCAGAGCACTATATAAATGATCTTGTAATGAATTACTGCTAATCGCCAGCTGTGCAGCCATATTCATACCTAAAGCCATTTCTACAGCAACAGGTGAACCAATTACCGCATCAAATTCTTGCTGCTGAGCCTGCTGTACAGCCTTCTTTGCAGCCAGATAAGAATCATAACTAAACTGTTGAACCTTCAGGGCGAAAACATCGGAATACTGGGTCAAATTTACACTGGAAGCATTTCCCAATAATGCAATTTTCTGATATTGCTTTAAATTTGAAATCGCCTGGATGACGTCAAAGGCTCCCGTACGTATAGTATGCAACTCAATAGGCAGCTTTCTTTGCAGATAATGGGCAGTTGCACCTGTACAGAGTAAAATTTCGCTGCCATTTTTAACAAGTTGTTGTGCCACTTCCAACACATCAGAAATATGACATTCAACAAAACCAATTTTGTCTGACTGTACTTTTTCAATGGTCTGTTCCGCTAGGGCTCGAAAGCCATTAATAGATGGGGTTTTAATATAACTTACCAAAATATTAATTGGCTTCTGATTCAGCATGCTACTTATCTTCCTATGATATTGGTGAACAGCTGTGCCCGCAGTCCACTTTAATTTCAATGCCGGTCATTCCTCGACCCGCTTCTGATGCTAACAGTAATAATGCACCATTTAAATCTGAAAATTCCACAAATCTACGCATGGGAATTCTTTTTAAAATTGTTTGGCCAGCATCACTTTTTAAATAGTCTTCATTAATTTCGGTCACCATATATCCTGGCGCAATCGCATTCACCCGGATATTAAAACGCGCCAGTTCCACTGCCATTACCTCGGTGAGGTGCTTCAGCCCTGCTTTAGATGCGCAATAAGGTGATACACCCAAATTAATAGTTTCAGACAGTATAGAAGTGATATTAATAATTGACCCAGCGGTTTTCTGTACTTGCATATACGATGCGACTTCTTGTGCACACATCCACGGAGCTTTTAAATTGGTCCCAACAATGGTATCCCAATCTTGATCGTTATAATCCAAAAAGCGCTTAGAATCACCTACACCCGCATTGTTAATTAATACATGAACATGTATCTGTTTTTCCTTAAGGTCTTGCAGCATTCGCTGAACAGCTATGCGGTCATTAATATCAAAAGCATAACTATATACTTTGACCTGATACAACTGTTCCAATTTATCTTTTAATTGCTCTAGGCGTTTTTCACGGCGCGCGCAGATCACAATATTAGCGCCCTGCTGAGCATAAAACTCAGCGATATGCTGCCCTAGCCCACTTGAGGCGCCAGTCACAATAATATTCTTATCTTTTATATTGAACATGTTTATTCATCCTTGAAAACTTAATTTTAGATTTTTCTATTCATCAACTTTTTAGCAATACTCATGCGATGAACTTCATTGGCGCCATCATATATTCTGAATCCACGTGCATCTTTGAAAATTTTACAGACGAGATTTTCATCTGTGATGGCTTGCCCACCCAATATCTGCAAGCTGCGATCAATAATTTTCCAGATATTTTCAGAACTAATCACCTTAACTAGGCTAGATTCATAATTCGCCTTGTCATTCATATCCAGAACCTGTGCACAATAATGGATGGACAAACGTGTAGTTAAAAGATCCTGTTCATTATCAGCCAACATAAAACCGACGCCTTGATGATCACCTAGACGCTGCCCAAAAGACTGCCTTTCTCTAGCATATTCAGTAGCTATATCATGTGCACGGCGCGCCTGCCCTAACCAGCGCATACAATGGGTTAAACGTGCCGGTGCAAGCCTAACCTGAGCATATTTAAATCCTTTACCTGTTTCACCTAATACATTTTCTTTGGGAATCCTTAAATTCTCAAAGCGGAGTATTCCATGCCCCCCTGCAAAGCAGGAATCCATAGCATTCATATTTTTTTCAAGAATAAAGCCATCAGCAGAGGTATCCGTGAGAAACATGGAAGCAGAGCCATCTTCCATTTTTGCCATAATAATGGCGACTTCAGCCCCGTCTGCTCCAGTAATCAGCCATTTTCTTCCATTGATAATATAATCATCACCGTCCTGTACAGCGGTGGTAAGCAGCATTGAAGGGTCAGAGCCTGCACCAGGCGCTGGTTCAGTCATTGCAAAACAAGAACGGATTTTCCCTTCTACCATCGGCTGCAACCATCGCTTTTTCTGTGATTCATTTGCCACAATATCCATGAGATGGATATTGCCTTCATCTGGCGCATGAATATTCATGGCAATGGGGCCAAGTGGTGAATAGCCCGCCTCTTCAAAGGCAACAGCTTTCTGCAAATGTGTCCAGCCTTGACCACCCATTTCTAAGCTTGCGTGAGGTGTCAGCAAATTATATTGTCTGGCTTTTTCAATTAGTTCTACGCGCAATTCATTACTTGGGCCATGGCTATCCTGACGAAGATCATTCTCAAAAGGTTTTATTTCATGTTCAATAAAATGACGTACTTTTTGCTGCAGTTCGATCAAATCCTGAGATAATGTTTTCATGCTACTTCCCCTTTCAATCCGTTTGATTTTTTAAATCCATTTGCTTTCATGTACATTTCATAGACATGATCTAAAGCATTTCCAGATTCGTTGATCTTTAATATGTTATGAGCAGTGAAATTCTGCAGTAAGATACGGGTTTCTTGGATTTTCTGATCCTCAATATAGAAATCTACAATATTCAAACATGCATAATTTTGTTCCTGAACCTGAACATCTTGACCCTTTAAGCCATATATCCAGTTCAGTACGATTCGATTCACAGCATCATGTGAAGAAACAAGAATATGCTGATGCTGTGCTTGAAATTCCTGCAACAGCATTGCCTCAAACCAGTAGGTTATACGTTGTTCAAAGGAAGACCATGCCTCGCCTAGTAAAAAATCTTTTAATGCATATTTTTTCGGGTAATATGCTTTTCTGATTAAAATTTCAACCTGGTCATCAGGAATATTCTTGAGACGTCCTGATTTAATTTCCCTAATCTCATCAAAGGAATGAATTATTGGATTCTTTTGGGCAGAAGATAGAATCTCGGCCGTTTGGATAGAGCGCGGCATAGTTGAAGAAAAAATCTGATCCATCTGAATTGCTTTTAATTGTTCAGCAAGCAACTGTATTTGCTGTTCACCCTGCGTGGATAAAGCAGCATATTTGGGATTAACAGGTTGATGTTGTTCGTCAAAATATTGAACATGTCCATGCCGAACCAGATAAAGCCTTATATATTTCATAATTTAACCTGCTTTAATTATTTCCAGCTCCAGTTGATTCAGCTGCTCCAAGACTGCAAGTGCCTGCATATCGAAATTTTCCCTCATCTCAACACATAACTGGTCAGCACTCTGAACTGCATTAGTGATAGGAAAATGAAAATAATTCTGATAAATATCCAGCTGTTTTTGCTCTTGTTCTGACTGAGATTCAATATAATTTTTTAAGATTTGAAAACTGCGCTGCAGCATTAATAAGCTGTACTTTGACTCGGGATGCTTTAATTGCAGTTCATGCTTTAACAGTGATTGTCCCGCTTCAATAAGCTGTATAATTCTTTCCTGATTCATTCTTTATCACCAATTATGTCGAGAATATTTTTTTCTAATTGAGGCACTAAAAACGCTGTTAGCGCTAATTCCAGAGAAGGACGCGCATTACTCAGATTCCGGTTGGCTTGCTGTATCGCAATAATTGCCCAACGGACATGCGATAAAACATGCCAAAATTTCAGCTCAAACTCTGGAATATAAATATCCGAAACTTGGGAATAAGCCTGCATAAAATCTTTATAAGAACCGATCCCACCGGCGACCTGAGCGTCTTTTCCAAATCTCCAGCATTTTGAAGTGAACCAGCCAATATCTTCCCGGCGATCTCCCCAATGGGTAAATTCCCAATCCAGAATGCCAGAGACATGATCATGATCAATCATGATATTTCCCGTGCGGTAATCACCGTGAACAATAACCAAATCATCTGTTTCTGGCTGCTCCTGCTTCATCCAGCTAAGAGCAAACTCAAGTATCGGTCGAGGCTCTCTTAATTTAAGAAGTTGCTCATGAAGATCTTCTGTAAGTTGATTTAAATAATTTTCTTTTGGAGGCTTCTGAATGATTCTTTCAATTTCTGGATCAGATTCTATTAAATGAATAGCGGCAAGTTTATGCCCAATATCTTGCAGAATCTTACATTGCAAGTCTGGTTGATTAAGGCGGACTAATTTATGACCTTCAGCAACCCCAGAAATTTTATTCATCACAAAAAATTCACTATTAAGAAAATTATCTTTTTTTTCAAATAATAGAGGTTGAGGCACACAAATATTCAGTTCATATAAACGTTTTAATAACTCATATTCTTGTTGACGGCCAGAACTTGCATCTACCACTGTAGCCGCATTCTTTCTTAACACAATTTCATAATCTTCTTGATCTAATTTGCCAGAAATAACCCAATTTTCCTGAATCGCTCCTCCGCTAAGCTTTTTTATATTCATCGGTAAATCAGTTGTAAAATTGAGATGCTTTTCTAAAAGATTTCTCAAATTTTGAAGTTGTAAACCATCCATAGAAACTCTCCTTTTACTTCTAATTCAGCAAGGAGCATGCCATTTAAATTTAATATAAAATACAATAACTTAACCATATTCCATGGATTTCAATTTTGAAATAACGTTCCAAGAATGAAATTTCAAAGATTTTTATTATGGATTAATTCTATCGAATGGTTTTCTTCTTCATCTTCTATATTTAAAATTTGCTTAACTGTAGAGTGTTCTTAAGCAAATATTTTGCAAATACATGGCTTTGTTGCATAAATATCTAAGACTATGATTTTTTTAATTTATTTTTGGATTAAAAATCAAACAAATCTTTAAGAATCAGCATCTTGAAGAATGTTTATGCAACAAAGCCTCTTTGACTTGCAAATTTAGCTGCCTGTTGAGCTCTATATCCACGTTGCCCAGTATTTCTTTTTAATTCACGGTAGATGGTTGATCGTGAACGTCCTAATTCCCGAGCAAGAGTAGCGATTGAACTTTTACTTTTCAAAGTAGCATAAATTTCGTATCTTTCATCTTGAGAAAGTTGGGTGTATTTCTTCATTGTGTGCTTTCCAATTGCGAGTTGAAAAAGTCTAATGATTCTATGAATACACCTAACTTTTTCAACTAACTACAAATGTGTTGCACTTGGGATTTGAATCTGCGTAAATATAAAAGTCTAAAATAGTCAAAAATAATACTTTCGCAAGAGGTCTAATATACTCCTTTAGTAGAAATAGGAATAGATTTACAAATATCACCATAGTAACCATATATTTTTTAAAAACTTAATTTATCTGAATTGCTAATTAAGTTTGGTGGCTTTGTCATGCATTCTTGTCTAAGATAACTTTTAAATCTTCTATAGAAACGGGCTTAGCAAAATAATAGCCTTGCAAGTAATTACATTTGCTCTCTGTTAAAAACTTAGCTTGTTCTTCTGTTTCTACACCTTCAGCCACGACTTCTAAGTTTAATGTTTTTGCCATTTGAGTAATTGCTATAACAATTGCCGCATCACTTTTATGTTCTGGCAAATGCTGAATAAAACTACGATCTAACTTAATTTGATCAATAGGCAGTTGACGGAGATAACTCAGGCTAGAATAGCCCGTACCAAAATCATCGATTGCTACTTTGATTCCAAGTGCTCGTATAGCTTTTAAAATTTCAACCGATCTTTCAATACCCATCAGTAACATCCCTTCTGTTACCTCTATCGTAAGCATCCGGCTAACAC
>NZ_DCRI01000001.1:0-23108 GCF_002324975.1 Acinetobacter sp. UBA1496
AATAGTGCGTAAGTCCTAGATAAAATAAATTTTTGAAAAAAATGCTATTAAAGGTATTCAGATAAAATAATTGCTGTTAAATTGTACAAGGACAACAATTGATAATTCACATTTTTTTAACATTCAGACGGTTTAGTATATTGTTGTTTTAATTATATTTTAAGAACTACAGAATAATATCAGGAGTCATATATGAATAAATGGATCAAACTTTCAGTCATGAGTTTAGCGCTATCAGGCGTAGCTGCTTGCTCGAATGATAATGCACAAAATAAATCAGATCATCAGGCTGCATCTGGCGAGAGTGTCGCTGCAGATAAACTGCAAACCCGATTTGTCAATATTGCGACAGGCGGTGCCTCAGGTCCTTATAATGTCATCGGAACAGGATTGGCTGAAATCTATAACAAGACCTACGGCGTGAGTTCCAAAACCCAAACCACAGGGGCTTCTGTCGAAAATCTAAATTTATTAAAACAGAACAAAGTTGAAATGGCCTTTGTCATGAGCGACAGCTTAACCGAAGCAATTAATGGTCAAGGCAGTTTTAGTTCTAAAATTGACAACGTGCAGCAGATCGCTGCGCTTTATCCGAACTATGTGCAAATCGTAACCTCAAAGCGCTCTGGTATCAAAAATATTGAAGATCTCAAGGGCAAACGTATTGCGGTGGGCGCCCAGAATTCAGGTGTAGAAGTGAATGCCCGTACTCTATTGAACGGTTTTGGTATCACTTATAAGGATGTCAAAGTAGATTACTTAGGTTATGCCGAAGCAGCGGATGCCTTGAAAGGCGGAAAATTGGATGCAGCCTTCCTGACCAGTGGTCTTCCAAACTCCTCCCTAATGGAACTGCAACAGGGTTTTGACCTTCAATTGGTCAGCATCAATCCAGATAAAGTGAAAGCGATTGCCAAAGATCAGGCGTATTTCCTGCCAATGACCATTCCTAAAGGGACCTATGGCAATGCTGAAGATATTCCAACAGCAGCGATCATGAATGCATTGGTGGTTCGCTCAGATTTGTCTACCGATGATGTATATAAGCTAACCAAGACGTTCTTCTCCAGCCTGGATCAGCTGGCAAATTCGCATCAGGCTGCTAAAGAAATCACTTTAGAAGGTGCACAAAAAGGTCTGGTTGCTCCACTGCATCCGGGCGCGCAAAAATTCTATGATGAGAATAAAGCGAACTGATGAAATGGATACAAGGTGCAGCGATTGCTGCACTTTTTAGTTTGGCTACTTTTTTTATTACCTGTGTTTGGATGACATTTTCGTATATTTTTGTGGAAGTGAAAGAGCAAAATTTCCAGTGCAAAATTGACCAGAAATCTTTTCAGCTGAGCTGGATGCATTCGGTAGAAAGAACACAGTGGAAAGAACGTTATTTTCTAGACAAGGATCATTTCATTCTGACAGACACTCAGTTCATTTCATTTGGTGCAGGTACACCTGATCAAGGTACTATTACTCGACAGGATGATGGCAATATCCATATGCAAATCAACCGGAAGATGAAAGAAATCAATTGGGTGATTTCACGCAGAATGCAGGGAAAAATTGAGAGTATTGAGAGTGCTGATCGGATCTGGAATATTTATCAGGATTTTCCTGACTATAGCACGGTACAGATCTCTATAAAAAAAGACAGCCTATGGAAAAAAAGAGGTTTAAATGATTGCCTATGAATCCACAAGAAACAAGAAATGTGACCGAAGCACTGGATGATCAACAGCAACAAGAATTATTAGAAAAATTTGACCGTGAATCTGTCACTCGCAATCCGATCAACAAATCGGTTCGCTGGTTTATTGCTGCCTTGGCAATATCCTATTCGTTATTTCATCTTTATATTACTTTTAATCCCTTGCCAGAACTGATTCAACGTGCAGCCCATGTATCCATTGGTCTGGCGCTGATTTTCTTGTTGTATCCAGCACGTCAGGCCAGTAGCCGGCAAAAGGTCGCATGGACGGACTGGATTTGGGTCATTGCCTCTTTTGCTTCTTTCTTTTATTTGTTTAAAGAATACCAAGCCATTATGACTACCCGGGGAGGCATTCCCAATACACTGGACATTGTCTTCTCAATTATGACGGTAGTATTGGTGGTTGAGGCTGCTCGAAGGGTAATGGGCTGGATGTTGCCGATCTTGGGACTGATTTTCTTAAGCTATCCATTTGTCAGTCATTTTGACTGGATGCCGGATCGCTTGCTCACTCGCCCCTATACATTCAGTGATATTTTCGGGCAAATGTATCTGAAGACTGAAGGTTTATATTCTTCAGCCATTGGTGCTTCAGTCACCTTCATTTTCTTGTTTATCCTGTTTGGTGCATTTTTGGCGAAATCGGGAATGGGAAAATTATTCAATGATCTGGCCATGGCACTTGCCGGTCATAAGCAAGGTGGGCCAGCCAAAGTTGCGGTGATTTCCAGCGGTTTTATGGGTAGTATTAATGGTACGGCGGTTGCCAATGTCGTAGGAACCGGTTCATTTACCATTCCCTTGATGAAAAAAATTGGCTACCACAAAAACTTTGCCGGTGCAGTGGAAGCCAGTGCTTCTGTAGGTGGGCAGATTTTACCTCCAGTCATGGGGGCTAGTGCATTCATCATGGCCGAAACAACTGGTGTCAGTTATGGCACGATTGCCTTAGCCGCGGTATTGCCTGCCCTACTGTATTACCTCGGTGTGATGGCACAAGTCCATTTCAGAGCAGGTCGGGATAATCTTAAAGGCGTTCCCAAAGCAGACTTGCCACGAGTCAAAGAAGTTCTGAAAGAGCGCGGACATTTATTACTTCCAATTATTGCGCTTGTGGTGTTCTT
This sequence comes from Acinetobacter sp. UBA1496, assembly GCF_002324975.1. Taxonomy (NCBI): domain Bacteria; kingdom Pseudomonadati; phylum Pseudomonadota; class Gammaproteobacteria; order Moraxellales; family Moraxellaceae; genus Acinetobacter; species Acinetobacter sp. UBA1496. Next base: position 2,836 of record NZ_DCRI01000001.1, read on the forward strand.
ATTCCAGTCAATTCCGGTCAGCTATGCAGCGGTTTATACTATTTTATTAACCATCGTTGTTGCTGCATTTAGAAAATCTACGCGGATGGGACCGAAGGAAATCCTGGAAGCACTGGCAGATGGTGCTAAACAGTCACTCTCTGTGATGTCTGCCTGTGCAGTGGTGGGTATTATTATCGGTGTGGTCAGCTTGACCAGTTTTGGCTCGGTAATGACCTCTTCAATTATGAGTATTGGTGCAGGCAGTCTGTTTCTAACACTGTTTTTTACCATGATTGCATCGATGATTTTGGGTATGGGCCTACCATCCATTCCTGCCTATATTATTACCGCAACCATGGCAGCTCCGGCTTTAGCCAACTTTGATATTCCAATCCTAGTTGCGCATATGTTCGTGTTCTATTTTGGCCTGTTTGCCAATATTACCCCACCCGTCGCCTTGGCCGCCTTTGCCGGTGCCGGGATTGCGGGTGGTGATCCAATGCGGACTGGATTCCTGGCACTACGCCTATCTCTGGCTGGCTTTATTGTGCCATTCCTGTTTGTCTATAACCCGGCGATGCTGATGATTGATACAACAGATATTGCCGTGAATGCCAAAGAATTTGCCTTACCGGCATGGAATGTCATTTTAAGTATTACTGTGACGTCGATTGTCGGCATTCTGGCACTTGGCGCTGCAGTAGAAGGCTATTTTAAAATAGCTCTGAGCTGGTTCTGGCGCATCTTCCTGGGGGTTGGCGCACTCATGATGATTGTGCCTGAGACCATGACCGATATTATCGGCACCATCATGGTGATTATTGCAATTGGCTTTAATATCATTCAGGCAAGAAAAGAAAATACAGTTGCTACTAAAACCTCATAAAAAAGAGAGCCTCGGCTCTCTTTTTTTCACTATAGAATCTTAGAAAATACGAGTTTTATCTTTTTCTGCTTTTGGCAATTTCGCTGCAATTTTCTTGGCAATGGTCATGTAACTTTCAGCAGCATCATCTCCAGCAATCACTGAAGGCTTACCGGCATCGGCATTTTCACGAATTACTGCATTCAAAGGCAGACGACCGAGCAATGGAATATTGTATTGCTCTGACAGTTTATCACCGCCGCCTTTACCAAAGATCTGTTCTTCATGACCGCAGTTCGAACAGATATGGGTCGACATATTTTCGACTACTCCCATCACTGGAATCTGCACACGGTTAAACAGTTCAATACCTTTGGTTGCATCCAACAATGCCACATTTTGCGGTGTGGTCACAATCACAGCACCTGTGACTGGAATACGCTGAGCAAGCGTTAACTGGATATCACCTGTACCTGGTGGCATGTCGATCATCAATACATCCAGATCCGGCCATAAGGTTTGATTGAATAGCTGCATCAAAGCGCCCGTTGCTTTAGGACCACGCCAAGCAACCGGCGTATTATTATCACCCGTTAAGTGCCCAATCGACAGTACTGCCATACCGTAAGCATCGAGTGGGACAAACTGCTCGGCTTCGATCATCGGGGTCTTGCCAGCATTGCCGAGCATCGTCGGAATACTTGGACCATAAATATCCGCATCCAGTACCCCCACTTTCAAACCTAATTTTTGCAAAGCCAAAGCCAGATTCACAGTCGTTGTAGATTTACCAACACCGCCCTTGCCTGAAGAGACTAGAATGACATTCTGAATACGTGGATGCTTCGGCACATCACGTTGCTGTGGAGCAGCTTTCTGGATCGGCGGATTATTTGGGTCAGCTTCTGCTTGAGCTGCATGACCTGAAGCATCAACCACAGGTGGCAGATTCGATTTTGAAGCAGCAGTTTGCGGCTGGCTGGAACAGCTCTCGCCTTCTGCATGATGATGTCCACAACCGCCTTCTTTCTTATGAGCCGTCTTTTGCTGAATCACATGCAGGTTTAGTTCTTTAATACCGCATTTCTCTAGCGCATCCGCCAGTTCATCATGAATCTGCTGTAACTGCTCTTTTTCTTCCGGATAAGTATTAATGGTGATTTGCAGAATCTCGCCTTGCACATTGACCTGTGTAATCCGGTCTTTCAATGCATTGCTAGAATTTGGCAAGACATAGTTTTGCAGTACGTTCTGCACAGCTTCTTCGTTCACCTCCTTGGAAGGCGAAAAAACCGATTTAAGCGAAGAAAGCCAGGACATAGGTTACTCCAAAAATATAGATAGACATCTGAATAGCTTAGTTTAACGAGGTTTTTGGCTCAGGTTAAGCAATCTGTATTCACAAGCCCAAAAGACAAATATGATTTCCAACTATTTTACTTGGTTTTAAAGGGTTACAGGGAAGAAAATTTATAAAGTCAGCATCACATCTTATTTATTGCTTTATATTATTGATATTTAAAATTTTAAATCAAATTAATTAGATAGTATCCATTAAAAAACCACTTCATTCAAAAACTGAATGAAGTGGTTTTCGACATGAAATGATTATTTATGATTTTTATCTTGATCGGTCTTGTTTTGCCCAGATTGATCAGCCTTATCCTGATCCTTTTTAGCATCATCTTTGTTATTGGTCTGAGCTGATTTTTGGTCCTTATCCTTAGCATCCTTAGAAGAAGAATCCTGATCCTCCTTTTTAGAATCATCTGACTGAGATTGATCATCGCCTTTCATTTTGGTCATGGTTTCAGCCGCCATCTGTTTCAACTCATTCAGTTTCGTAGCAGCTTCATTTACCAAATCACTAATTTTGACCTTGGTATCTTCAAACTTGTGTAGCGCTTCATCTTTTAAATTTGCCATACGATCCTGGTCAGTCTGATTCGCTGATTTATCTCCAGAAGTATGATCCTGTGCCTTTTTAGAATCATCTGAACCTTGCTCACCATTTTTTTGGCTGTCTGATTTGCCATTTTTTAGCTCATTCAGAATCTTTTCGCCTTTTTGCAATAGCTCTTCACCAATTGCGATGGCTTTCGCCTTTAAGTCATCCATCTTGGTACTTTCAGCTTTTTTATCTGATTGATCACCATGATTAGATTGGTCATTTTTAGACGCATCTTTTTGCTCTGACTGCTGATTACCAGATGCTTTAGAGTCTTGCTGATTATCAGACTTTTCATCAGCACCATTTTTTTGGGCTTCTAGGACTTCTTCATGTTTCTGCTTATGCTGTTTATCAATCTCGTTCTGCTTTTGCTCTTGTTCAATCTTGTCATGCAGCTCTCGTGCATGTTGTTCTTTATCTTGATTCTGTTTTGAAGTACTTGTCTGGTTATTCTGAGTCATGAGTACCCTCCTAAGGCGTCATAATAAAAATGATCAGCTAAATTTTTAGCACAAAGCATGCAATGACGTGGATGAATTAAGCAAACTGCAACAAAGCCTGTACATGTTGTTGCTATTGATTGCAGGAAGTAGCATCAACTTATCTCAATCGAATTTTTACGGGCCAATTACCCGTCTATAGCCAGTTTTTGTATTCTGAATATTCAGCCTGATTTATTCCTGAGGCTTCTGTAAAAGCATTTCTTTGTAATCCCTTCTGCATCATGTAAAATTATGGCCCATTGCATAATGAATACGAATGAGAGAGTGAATCCGTGCGTAAAATCCTAGTCACCAATGCCCTTCCTTACGCCAATGGCCCGATTCATATGGGTCACTTACTCGGCTATATCCAGGCTGATATATGGGTACGTGCGATGCGTGCAATGGGTCATGACGTGACGTATGTCTGTGCGGATGATGCTCATGGTACAGCGATCATGCTGCGTGCTGAGGCAAATGGCATTTCACCTGAAGCACAGATCGCCAATGTGCAAAAAGAACACATTCGTGACTTTGACGGTTTCGGTGTGCATTTCGATCATTATGACTCTACCCACAGTGCTACCAACTGCGCCCGCGCTTCAGAAATCTATATCAAAAACCGTGAAGCCGGCAATATTGCAGTTCGCCCTGTAACCCAGTTATTTGACCCTGAAAAAGGCATGTTCCTGTCAGACCGTTTCATTAAGGGTACATGCCCAAAATGTAAGGCGGAAGATCAATACGGCGATTCATGTGAAGTTTGCGGTACAACTTACAACGCGACTGAATTATTAAATCCAAAATCGACTTTAAGCGGTGCGACTCCTGTTGAGAAATCATCAGATCACTACTTCTTTAAACTGCCAAATTTTGGTGAATACCTGCAAAAATGGACCCGTGATGAAGGTCGTCTACCCGTATCTATCGCCAACAAACTGGATGAATGGTTTGATAATGGCTTGAATGACTGGGATATCTCACGTGATGCGCCTTATTTCGGTTTTGAAATTCCAGATGCACCAAACAAATATTTCTATGTTTGGGTGGATGCTCCGATCGGCTATATGTCGAGCTTCGAAAATTACATCAAAACCAAACGTCCAGATTTAAGCTTTGATGACTTTTGGAAAAAAGATTCTAAAAATGAAGTCTATCACTTCATTGGTAAAGACATCGTTTACTTCCATGCCCTGTTCTGGCCTGCAATGCTGGAAGGTGCAGACTACCGTACACCAACCGGTTTATTCGTGAACGGCTTCCTGACTGTAAATGGTCAGAAGATGTCGAAATCTCGCGGTACCTTCATTAAAGCTGAAACTTATTTACAGCACTTGAATCCTGAATACCTGCGCTATTACTTTGCTTCTAAACTTTCTGACAAGGTTGAAGACTCTGACCTGAATCTGGATGACTTCGTTCAGAAAGTGAACTCTGACTTGGTTGGTAAAGTCGTCAACATTGCCAGCCGTTGTGCAAAATTCATCAATACCAAGTTTGATAACAAGCTAAGTGCAACTTGTGCCGAGCCTGAACTGGTGCAAAGCTTTATTGATGCTGGTGACTCAATTGCCAAAGCATATGAAACCCGTGAATTCTCGGCAGCGATCCGTGAAATCATGGCACTTGCAGATAAAGCCAACCAGTACATTGATGAGAAAAAACCTTGGGCTTTAGCGAAAATTGAAGGTGAAGAACAGCAAGTTCATAACGTGTGTTCTGTAGGTATTAACCTATTCCGTCAATTGGCTGTGTATTTAGCTCCAGTGTTACCAACCTTGGCTGCTCAGGTTCAGAACTTTCTTAAACTGGCTTCTTTCGACTTTGCTTCACGTACAGAAATCTTGACTGGTCATGAAATTGCGTTGTTCCAGCCACTAATGCAACGTGTTGATCCGAAAGCTGTGGCTGCGATGGTCGATGCCTCTAAAGATTCTTTAGCTGCACCTGCGGAAGCACCAAAAGCTGAAAAGAAAAAAGAGAAAGCCAAAGAGAAGAAAGCTGAGCCTAAAGTGGGCGAAGCTGAAATCATTAATATTGATGACTTCATCAAAGTTGACCTGCGTGTAGCGGAAGTTCTGGATGCTGCAATCGTTGAAGGTTCTGACAAACTGCTGCAATTGACTTTGAATGTTGGTGAAGCTGAGCCACGTAACGTATTTAGCGGTATCCGTGAGTTCTATCAACCTGAAGATCTGAAAGGTAAACTGGTGGTGATGGTCGCTAACCTTGCACCACGTAAGATGCGTTTTGGTATTTCAAACGGTATGGTACTCGCTGCGGGTAATGGCGACGGTGTTTGGGTGATTTCGCCTGAATCTGGTGCTAAACCGGGTGATAAAGTTTCTTAAGATTTAGGTCTTAGATAGAAGAAAAGCCTCTACTGATGTAGGGGCTTTTTATTTAATCTAATAAAATAATACTTAGCCAATAGAAGTTTTTCACCTTTAGATTTTTTAACATTTATACAATTTATTTTCTTGTTTTTAAAAAATATATCTATAGAATCTAAACGCTTTTTTTATTTTTAGAATTATTCGGGGTAAACATGAAAAAATTACTAGTTTCAGCTTTAGCAGCATCAACAATTGTATTCACAGGATGTTCAGTTCGTATGGCTGATATGACTGTAGCTTCAACGAAAAACTTCAACCTAAACTCAACTCAGTTCGTTAAAGGCGAACGCGTTAAAGGCGAAGATAAAGTTCCAGTAATTTTATTCCCTTTAGGTATTCCTAATTTCAAAACAGCAGTAGATCGTGCAATTGAAAAAGATCGTTGTGCAGTAGCACTTTCTGATGTAGTCATCACTCAACTAAATCAAGCATTTCTTGTAGGCCAAATTGGCTATCGCGTAGAAGGCACTCAAATTATTGACCGTTCTCAGCCTGAATGCAGTAAATAATTGCTTATTAAAAAAGCCTCTATCTTTAGAGGCTTTTTTACGTCGATCTATAAATCGGATAGCACTTATTTATCGAGAAAAAATTCCCAGATGACATAGCCAATGCCGAAGCCTAGCAATGAATATAAGGTAATAATGAAAAATACAAATGCTGCATTATTTTTCTTTTTCCAAAAACTCATAGCGATACCCAAGGCTGTTTGCAATACCCCATGTTAACGGGCTTTTTTATAAAAGTGAAATTTATCTAAGTATTTTATTTATAAAAATATTTTTAGATAAAAAATCTTTTATTTCCTTACAAAATCAATATACAGATTCAAACTGAATGCCTAGTACAGATATTCAATTTCTCTTATCTCTTTAAAAAAAGGTAAATATTTTTATATTCTATTTTCATGCTTTACATGCTAATACATAGCATAAACTTCACAACCATAAGAATTGCCATGAATATTTTAAGGACATCCCTTCTCACTTCTTTACTTTCATTTTCTGTTTTGAGTGTAAGTGTGAGTCAGGCTGCTGAACCTGCAACAATTGCTTCATCAAAACAAGTCGCCGGCTACTATCATCACCAAATTGGTAATACTCAGATTACTGCCCTGCTCGATGGTACAAACTACTTAAATCCATCGATGTTTAGAGGCCTAAGTGATGCAGAAAAGACTGAGATTTTGAAGAAATATCATGCCGATCAAGCCAAAGGTATACAGACTTCAGTCAATGCTTTCCTGATTAATACAGATAATCAACTACTCATGGTCGACAGCGGTGCTGCAAGCTGCTTTGGTGCGCACTTAGGGTCAATTTATAACAACCTCAAGGCATCAGGTTATCAGCCAACGCAAGTAAGTGGCATTTTCCTGACTCATCTCCACCCTGATCATGTTTGTGGCATTTCAAATAACGGCGCAGCAAATTATCCAAATACCACCTTACATATTTCTAAAACCGAATATGACTACTGGCTAAGTCCAAATACCGTTACAAAACTACCGAAAGACCAGCAGGAGGGTTTCTTAGGCACCGTAGAGAAAATTAAAGCAGCCCTTGCACCCTATGAAAAAGCTAAAAAAGTGAAAGTCTTTTCTGATAAATCTTTAGCCTTTGGTGGGATCGAGTTTAAGCCATCCTTTGGTCATACCCCAGGGCATTACAGCTTTAAACTCAAAGCAGATGGTCAAGAAATCGTATTTGTCGGTGACATCGTCCATTCACATACCTTGCAATTCGACAAACCTGAAACAGCCATAGAATTCGATGTTGATCCTAAAACTGCGGTGCAAACCCGTTTAAAGCATTTCGCTGAATATGCCAAGCAAGGCCAGACCATTGCAGCACCACATTTACCATTCCCAGGGATCGGTCATATTTACTCAAAAGATGGAGAGAGCTATCAGTGGATTCCTGTGCATTTTAAAGATTAATTGAATACTTCAGAGATTTTAGCTCCGGATGAAACCCTAATTTTTTAGGGTTTTATTTATTGGAGATATAGCTAAGTTATAGTCTATATAACTTCTAAAATTTAAAACCATGATGTACTTTTGCAATTCAAAATTATCTTTCACTTAATTTTTTTAAATTTTTTCTTAAAAATCCTTTCACTTTTCATGCGCACCTTTAGCACACATTTTTAACACGCCATTTTCTGTGATAAAGCTAAATATCTAAAAAACAAAATATAAATTCAAATTTTATCTTTTCTTATGATGTCTTAGTTTGGTGCATAAAATTCTATTGTGCTTTATATCGAGTCTTGTCAGTTTCAAGAAATTCTTTATCAAAATTTCCCTTGTTAGTAACTCTTTTCGAATCAGTTTGCCTCTATATACTGGATTTCTTTTGTGATTCTATGCACTAAATTGGAACGCACAATGCAAAATATAGACTTATTATTTCTCCTTCTCGGTGCAGTTCTAGTGCTTGCCATGCATGCAGGATTTGCATTTTTAGAACTAGGGACAGTTCGCCATAAGAATCAGGTCAATGCCTTAAGTAAAATTCTCACTGACTTTTCCCTATCCGCCATCGCTTACTTTCTGGTGGGCTATTATATTGCCTATGGTCAGCATTTTTTCCATGATGCCTCTACTTTAGCAGCCGATCATGGTTATAACCTGATGCGCTGTTTCTTCCTGCTGACCTTTGCCGCAGCTATTCCTGCGATTATCTCGGGAGGTATTGCTGAACGCGCTAAAATGCGTTCGCAGGCTTTAGCGACTTTATTTTTAGTTGCTCTGATTTATCCATTTTTTGAAGGGATGATCTGGAATGGCAACTTTGGTTTTCAAGACTGGTTGGCAAATACCTTCGGTGCCAACTTCCACGACTTTGCCGGCTCTGTGGTCGTGCATGGCATGGGAGGCTGGATTGCTCTGGCTGCAGTCGTTTTACTTGGTGCACGTAATGGTCGATATAAAAATGATGGCCGGATTACTGCACATCCACCATCATCTATCCCTTTCCTTGCTCTAGGCTCATGGATTCTGATTGTTGGCTGGTTTGGCTTTAATGTAATGAGTGCACAACGCCTGGATGCTATTTCCGGACTGGTTGCGATTAACTCTCTAATGGCGATGGTCGGTGGAACTATTGCAGCAAAAGTAGCGGGTAAAGATGATCCTGGCTTCTTGCACAACGGCCCATTAGCCGGACTGGTGGCCATCTGTGCAGGTTCTGATGTGGTACATCCATTGGGTGCATTATTTATCGGGATCAGTGCAGGCGTGATTTTTGTGAAACTCTTCACCTATACCCAAAATAAACTCAAAGTCGATGATGTATTAGGGGTCTGGCCTTTGCATGGCGTATGTGGTGCTTTTGGTGGAATTGCGGTCGGTGTATTCGGTCAGCAATGGCTCGGAGGCATGGGCGGTGTTTCTCTCATTTCACAATTATTCGGTACCGTACTAGCGATTGTAGTGGCTCTGGCAGGTGGATTTCTGGTTTATGGATTACTGAAAGTATTGATCGGTATTCGTCTAAGTCAGGAAGAAGAATTTACTGGTGCGGATTTATCTATTCACCGGGTCTCGGCTAATTCCGAAGAAAATATTTTTTAAGCACCAAATTAAAAAAGCCCCGAATCATCGGGGCTTTTTTATAGTCTGCGATAATTGGAAAATTACTTCATCCCAAAAATCAGCTTTAATCCCAGCGCGGTCATGACCGCCCCTGCTGCACGGTCAAAACCGGCTTTAAATTTTAAATACACACGACGTGGTTTTTCGGCAGAAAGTGCAACTGCCACCAGCGAGCACCAGCCTGCATCAATAAAGAAACATAAAACCGGCAATACAAAGTAAAAGTAAGTTGGAATTTCTTTTGGTAAAAGCGCAGTAAAAATACTGGCCAATACAATGGCAATTTTAGGATTCGAGAGCTGGGTAATCAAACCTGTCATATAGGCACGACGTAAGGACATCTGAGTTTGACTGTCATCGCCTGCATCGATCGGTTCTTTGGCATGTTTGATAATTTTAAAAGCTAACCAGAGCAGATATAAACCACCACAAATTTTAAGCGCCAGATAAGCAGATGGCACAGCCAGCAAGAATGCCTGTAAACCTAGGACTGCAAGCAGACCAAAAATAGCCGCCCCAGTACCCGTACCTAAAGCTGTAAATAGGCCATGCTTACGTGAGATCGCAATTGAATTTTTCGCTACATAAATAGAAGTCGGTCCTGGGCTCATTGCACCTAACATGAGGGCAAAGGCAATTGAACCTAAAATCCAAAATGATTCCACGTGACCATCCAAACTTAAAATGAATGGCTTATTTTAAGTAAAAATAATTTATTTTGCTTTAATATTTCTACACAGATGATGCAATATTTGTGCGAAATCCTGCTATTTCTTCAGTTGGTCTTGAGCGGTGAGAGATGAATCAAGCATTTTATAATCATGGTCATGCACCGGCACTCCGCCAATAATCATGCTTCGTGCATCAGTTTTAGGTTTATTCAGCGGATCATCACAGCCAGATAAGCCTAAGAGCAATACGCTTAAAATCGTACAGGATAGTATTTTCATTATTCTATCCTCCTCTAAGTTCCCAATAAGATTCAGATTAGCAAATTTGTTTAAATTTTCAGCATATGAATTGTGACAATCTACGAAATTTTATTTTTAGTTTAAGGAGCTCATGATTCTGTCATCCTGCTGATTCAATTTCGCTATAATTTGCTCATTCTTAGCTTATGAAAATACCATGTTTGAAAAAATCGCCCAGCATGTTCCAGACCAGCGCATCTGGCTGAAAGACAGACTTGTAACCATACGCCGTCTGGATCTGGTGCATCCGCAAATATCCGGCAACAAGTTTTTTAAACTAAAATACAATTTTCTGGAAGCACAACAACTTGGCTTCAAAAAGCTACTGACTTTTGGTGGTGCTTATTCCAATCATATTGCAGCAACGGCGTTTGCAGCACGGCAGTTTGGCTTTGAGAGTGCCGGTATTATTCGGGGTGAAGAACTGGCTCATCAGCCTTTAAACCCCACTTTAGCGTTAGCACAACAATTCGGCATGCAGTTACATTTTGTGAGTCGTGAAGAATATCGACTTAAACAGGACGCTAATTATCTAGAAGCGTTAGCACAAAATTTTCCCGCACATTACATCATTCCTGAAGGCGGTACTAATGCATTGGCGATTCGGGGATGTCAGGAGATTCTAAAGGACGGCGATGCACAATTTGACGTGATCTGCTGTGCTGTAGGCACGGGTGGCACGATCACAGGTTTGATTGAAGCCAGCCAGCCTCAGCAACAGGTATTAGGATTTTCTGCCTTAAAAGGCGATTTCCTAAATGAGGATGTGGCTAAGCTGACCACGAAAAGAAACTGGTCCATTCTCGATGATTATTGTTGCGGTGGCTATGCCAAAATCACTCCTGAGCTGATCCAGTTTATACAGCACTTTGAAGCTGAATATGATATTCCCTTAGAGCATATTTATACGGGAAAAATGCTGTTAGGAATTTCCGACCTGATTGAAAAAGGTTATTTTCCAGCAGAAACAAAACTACTGATCCTGCATACTGGTGGACTACAAGGTCGAAATATTTAACTCGCTTAAAGTTCTGATCGAAACTTAAATGCCTATCGGATTATTTTCATTTAAGGCAATCAGCCCTTTTACCAGTCGATAGACATGCCAGACAAAGACCAGAAAAATAATCACAAAACCGATCAGAATTACGGTGAGCAGCCCACCCAGAATATAACCTAGTAAGCTGAACCAGAAGGTTTTAATCTGCCAGTTCACATGACTTTCCAGCCAGGTGCCCCGCATTTCATCACGTTTAATATAATTCATGATAATTGCGATTAATGGGGTTATTCCCAAGAAAAAACCCAGTAGATGAAGAATATAGCTGATCAGATTATATTGTTTGTATGCTGCCGTATCCGTCATAAATTATTCCTTTCATTGTGATTATTTTTTAGGCATAACAAAACTATGCATGAATCCGCCAGCTGCTTCAAATTATTTATGATAAATATTCGCTAACACGCTGTAATTCGGGTAGCCCCTTCCAAGAATAGAGAAAGCTGAAATAAAATTGTCTATAATGCTCCCCTTTCTTCTCCCTTGAGTGTGTGATGTCTGTTCAGCAATACGATGTTTTGGTCATAGGTGCAGGTGCATCCGGTTTAATGACAGCCTATATGGCAGCACAACGTGGTCGAAAAGTCGTAGTCGTTGAAAAAGCCAATAAGGTGGGTAAAAAAATTCTAATGTCTGGTGGCGGCAAATGTAATTTCACCAACCTCTATGTCGAACCTGAAAATTTCATCTCGCATAATCCGCATTTCGTGATTTCAGCACTGACCCGCTATACCAATTGGGATTTTATTGGTATGGTCTGCGAATATGGCATCGAGTATGAAGAACGTAAACATGGACAGTTATTTACCTTAAATGGTGCTAAAGAAATTCTGTCGATGCTACTGTCTGAATGTGACAAGACTGGTCTGGTCGAGATCAAAACCAACTGCGAAGTGAAAGCCGTCAATACTGTGGACGATCATGGATTTCAGGTAGCCACTTCTTTAGGATATTTTGAAGTGGAATCGGTTGTGGTTGCTTCAGGTGGCTTGTCGATTCCGACTCTAGGCGGTTCAGGCATCGGCTATGAGATTGCCAAACAGTTTGGACATCATGTCTATCCAACCCGTGCCGGTCTGGTGCCTTTTACTTTCTCAGATAGTTTCAAGGAAGTCACCACCCGTCTGAGCGGTAATGCAGTTGAAGCCACTCTGTCTAATGATCTAAACAGTTTTACTGAAGCTTTACTGTTTACCCATCGTGGTCTAAGTGGCCCTAGCTCCCTACAACTGTCAAATTACTGGGATGTTGGCCAAAGCTTTAAGGTCGATTTCTTACCAAGTGTCGACCTGTTTGATTTCTTTAAATCTAAAAAACAGAGTCAGCCTAAAGTATTGCTACGCACACTGTTGACCGAACATTTACCAAAGAGCGTAGTGCTAGAATTACAGAATCTGATCTGGCCTGAAGTGGCTGAAACATCCATTGGCAATATTAGTGATGACAAGCTGGAACAGATTGCCAAACGTTTAAGTGGCTTTGAACTGAAGCCTTCTGGAACTGAAGGTTACCGGACAGCCGAGGTGACTTTGGGCGGTGTGGATACAACCGAAGTTTCATCTAAAACCATGGAAAGCAAAAAGCAGAAAGGCTTGTATTTTGTGGGCGAGATACTGGATGTGACTGGTCATTTGGGAGGTTTTAACTTCCAATGGGCATGGTCATCAGCGCATGCCGCATCGGAATATGTTTAATACAGAGATGATCTAGGAAAAAGAAAATACTTTGCTTATTCGAGATAATCCGTTTTAAACAGGTTGAGATTGGCCATATTTTCTAAACGGTCAATCGTCAGTTGCATTTTCTGAGCCGCTTCCTGCAGATGTAATGGTACTCGGTCTGCCATAGATGTCATAAATTTATGCTGCAATGTTTTCCACATATTATTGATCTCCTTTTTCTTTATATTTTTAATGCAAGAAAAATACCAAAATCATTTTAGTATTCACTTGAATATTCTATATTTTTTAAAAAAGAAATTCTATGTGTAGTGACTGAGCAGTGTTCTGGCTTAGTTAAATTCGTCTGGATCAGGTATTTTCTTATCCAGCTCTCGTTCAGCCTGCTCATCCTGTTTACTTTTCACAAAGACAAATCGATAAGCAGCCGTGAAAAAGCCAATGGTAATGCCTGCTATCACTAAGGGTGCTAATAGATTATTCGGTTTCTTGGCATTCATTCAGATTTCCTCATAATTAAAAAAATCGACCACTCAAGTGTGGCCGATTTTGTTTGGATAGAACAGGTTAATTCGGGTCATCTTTTTTTGGATGACTATCGACATTCGGTTCTTCTTCACCTGTAGAACCAAATGGATTATTCGCTGGTGGATGAATTGGATCAACTTGAAGCGAATCCGGTACAGCCTGATCTACATCTGGTGTCACCTGATCTATACCTGAAGCTTCATCATCCTGTGGTGCAGTGGTCAAGGTCGCTGGTGTACTATTGGATAAATTGGTACGCATTGGCGTATTGTCATCTTGTGATTGATCTTGCTTCGGCACAATATTTTCTCCTGTAGTTGAACTGCCTGCACCTGTAGTACCACCGACATCAGCACCTAAGCCTGAAGTCATGATATTGGTTTCATTTTTCAAAGGATTCGGTTCTTTAGCTTCTCGTTTAGCTTTATCGATCAAATCAGTCAGTACACGTTCTGCTGGTTGACGGCCACCGAGACCAAAGGCCAAGGCAAAAGCCACTGCAACAGCACCCAGAGTTAAACCGAAGGCTAGATTCACGATCGAGTCAGCAATGCCCATGGCACGTAGACCCATTGCAATGACCAGACCCATGATCAGTACACGAACCAAGTTTGCTAACCAGCGTGAACTGTTGTATTCACCGCGTTGCACAATGTTGGCAACTACGTTGGCCAGCCAGAAGCCGATCACCAGAATTACAGCACCTAGCAGGATGTTTGCACCGAAGTAGATGAACATCGCAATCAGGCCACTTACCTGTTCAAAGCCTAAACGATCCGCTGCTTCAGAAACCGCAAATAGCATAGTGAACAGTACAATCAGATAACCCACCAAGCTTGATAGTTTGGTTTTGCCCAGGAAGCGTTGTAGATCCAGTTTAGCTGGAACCTCATCTACGCCTGTTCCGGCAACGACTTCAGTTACCAGACGTGCTACCAGTCTAGAAACTACATAAGCCAGAATTAGAATCAGTGCAGCTGCAATGATATTTGGAATGGCATTCATGATCTCATACAGCATTGCAGTTGCTGGTTGAGAAATTGCTTCGATACCCAGTGCTTCAAATGCAATGATTAATGACGTAATAATTACGACTGCAAAGATGAATGAACCAATCAGTTGAGCGACATTCGAGTTTTTGAAAATGCCGACTTTTTCAGCTTGATGTTGAATATTCAAGCTGTTGAGCAAACCTTCGACAATACCGCGAACGATTTTTGCCAGAATGTATCCGACAAATACAATAACTGCAGCAATGAAGATATTAGGCAGATAACTTACGACATCCGTCAGCATGTTCTGCACAGGCAGTAATAAACCGTGTAGACCTAGAATCGACAAGACAATTGGTAAGAACAGCAGTAAAATCAGCCAGTAAACAATTTCACTGATATTTTGGCTAATCGGACTGACACCGACTTCGGCACTCAGCTTTTCATCCAGCTGAGTGCGATCAAGCATTTTTTGCAAGCCGACTTTGACCAGATTCGCCACAATCCATCCAACAAAGGCCACAGCAATAGCCGCCAGCAATTGTGGAATAAAGAGCAGGAACTGCTGGATCATATTACTGAACGGTCCGCTCACTGCTGTCAGATTCAGTACGTTAAGCGCCCCGATCACCGCAATAATCAGAATAATCCAGAACACAACACGAGCGATAATACTCTCGACATTAGAGCGATGTCCTGTCGCTGCATTTAAGTGTGTATTGGTCCCTAGTTTTTGCAAGATTTTTTTAACACCTGCCGAGACGAGTAATGCAATAATCCAACCTAGAACTAATATGGCAATTGCACTAAGAATTGGATGAAACTGATCCCAGTAGTACATGGCATCATAGCCACCACGTGGGCCTCTCATATAATCATTCATGTTTTCTGCCCTCTTTGTTATTACGCTATTTATCTGAATTCACGAGCTTATTTTCGAAATCTTTAGCTCTTTCCGATTACTTATAAAGCTTGAACTTCCTGTGCTTAGCTTGCCTGGAGATACAGAACTTTGAAAAACATCACCACCTATTGCAAAAAAGCTCTAGTCATTAACCAGAGTTTTTTTTAACAATTCCAATTATTGGGTGGCCTGTTGAGCATCAGTTGCAGTGGCTTCTGCTGTATCTTGTGACATTTCGCCTACAGTGGCTGTTGCTTCTGTCATCGCATCATCTGCGGTAGCCATTGCTTCATTGCTTTCACCGCCTGGAGTAGCCGCCGGACTACCATTATTGGCAGGGGCTTCAGTCGCTGGTACCGGTGTATTAGGCTGGGTCGCAGGCGCATCTGGCTTCACATCTGCAAACATATAGAACAGGACTGCCAGTAAAAAGATACCGACCAAAATCAGGATATAGACAGGAATGCGCTTCTTCTGCGTGATTGCTGCCTGATCATGCAAAGGTGGTTTTTTATTAAAATCATCAACCATGACCATTCTCACTCTTTCTTATTCATAAGTAGATTTTTATCATAACAAGCAGTTATCACGGCTTCTGTGACAAAAGATGGTGAGATAGTGAATGGATGTAAGTTATATGTATGAGTCTGATGAACTTGGTATTAGTTTCAAAAAGAGGCATTTTCTAGCCTGAATATACTATGCTCTTATGGTTAGAAACTCTCTTCCGAGACAGTTAATACTGGCGGTTTTTAGCTGATTTATCAGGATTTGAATTATCTATAAAATAGACAATATACCATTATGATTTTATTAAATTTTAAGCACATTTTAAGTGGGTTAAAACATGCTGTAAAAATACCGTTTTTCAATATACCTGCTACTTTGCACAAAATACGTTATAATTATCCACCTTATTTTTCATGCACCCGAGTTTTATGGCGTATCGTCAACAGAGTGTATCGCTTGATCTTGACACTGACGTCACACATCAATGTGCTTTGCACTACACTCGTGATCAGCATCTGATTGGAATCATTGAATTTAGCAAACCTAGCTTTATGCTACGCTGGCAAGATCTGGAATATTTCCGCCGCCGTACTGAAGAAATGTCGGTAATGCCTTTTCCGGACTGCATTAATGCCATGGTCATTGATGTACGGAATGTGGCGGCCTGGCTAGATAATGACGTTCCGATTATTCCATGGCGTCTGCTGGAAGAAGATTGTCCGGTACGTTTAGTTGTGCCCGCGGATCGAATCGAACATTATGCCGGTTTCTTTGAGCCGACCTGGTTAACCACCGATACAGATACTGCCATTCAGGAAATCCGTGACTTTATGGATATGTTTGTACATTAATTCCTGAATAGCAAAAAACCTCCGTATGGAGGTTTTTTTTGTGCCTAAAGAAAATAAAAGTCCCCCCTTTAACAAATGGGGATTTAGGGGGATTCTTTTTAACTTGAAAATATTTTTTCAATTTTAATCCATTTCTAACTTTTAAAAGGCTGTAACTCCCTTTCCTTTTAGGCGATAAGCAGCACTGCTACGTAAGAGAGAGGTAAAAGCCCCTCCTTTGCAAAGGAGGGGTTGGGGAGGATTCAAGAACTGGCAAATAATCTAACTTTAATCCCTCCTAACCTCCCTTTTAGAAAGGGAGGAACTCTGAAGGAATTACCAATAATTCTCTACCGCAATATTTCCTTCACCACGGCGGTTCATGGTCAGGCCACGTGCTTTTAACGCTTCTTTGGTATCTTCGACCATTTCCGGGTTACCACAGAGCATCACATGACTGGTTTCAGGATTAAGCTGGAGTCCTGCTGCCCGTTCAAGTTCTCCATTTTCAATCAAGATCGGTAAACGATGGTGAAGTGCTGCTTCAGGGTCACGGGTAATGATTGGAATAAATTTAAAACCTGTATGACCTCCGCCAAAGGTCTCGGCAATTTCCTGAATACGGTCGACATAAGCCAGTTCGTCTTGCGTACGGACGCTATAAACCAGGTTAATATGTTTATATTTATTCCAGGTTTCAAAGTCTTGCAGCATGGATAAAAATGGTGCCAGACCTGTACCTGTGCCAAGCAGCCATAAATCTTGTGGTAATGGCAATTGATAACGTGCCAAAGTCAGATAGCCATAGGGAATTTTCTCTAAGTAGAGTTCATCACTTACTTTAAGATGTTGTAAATTCGAAGTAAATTTTCCTTCCGGAACCACAATCGAAAAAAATTCCAGTGTTTCATCAAAAGGCGATGACACGACTGAATATGCCCGAACGACCAGTTCATCCCCCACTTTCAAGCCAATACGCGCAAACTGTCCTGCCGTAAACTTGAAATGCGCAGGTCTGGTCATGGTGAAACTAAACAGCGTATTGGTCCAACGGTGTACAGATAAAACCTTTTCTAAGCTAAATTTTTCAATAGGCATGATTCAAACGTGGCATCAAAGACTATGCTCATGGTAGCATGACAGCATAATTTATTAATATTTTTTAAATGTTAAGGCTCTATTCATGCGCATGACTCTACGCCAGTTGGCTGTTTTTGTAGCAGTTGCTCAAGAAGGTACCGTCACCAAAGCCAGTGATGCAGTCAAACTCACCCAAAGTGCGGCGAGTATGGCTTTAGCAGATTTAGAAGATGGTCTTGGCGCACCTTTATTCGACCGTCTAGGCAAGCGTTTACAGCTGAATGATTTAGGTCGTTTTCTTCTCCCGCAAGCACTTGAAATTCTTGGTCGCTGTGAAGCTTTTGAACAAGCTGCTAAAGGTGAACTGCAAAGCATTGACTTGCGTCTCGGTGCGACCCTGACCATTTCCGACTATCTGATGCCAGACCTAATGGCGGATTTCCTGAAAATTCAGCCACAGGCACACTTGCAACTTCAGGTGGGTAATACTCGCCAGATGATTGAAGCCGTCAACCAGTTCCAGCTGGATCTTGCGCTGATTGAAGGTTCTTGTCACTTACCACAGCTGCAATGTATCCATTGGCGTGATGATGAACTCGCGGTGTGCTGTGCTCCCGATCATCCACTTGCTCAGTTAAACCGTCTACTGACTGCAGAAGACTTTAAATCTGTAGAATGGATTCTTCGTGAAGAAGGTTCAGGCACGCGCGAAGTCTTTGACAATGCCATTCTGCAAGATGTTCCAGATGCTAATATCCGTCTGACGCTAGGTCATAATGAAGCAATTCTAAAGATTGTGGCAGGTGGTTTAGGGATGTCCTGTATTTCCAAGCTGGCAATTGAACCTTTACAGGAAAAAGGCCAACTGGTGATTCTGAATACTCCATTCTGGTCACTCACCCGTCCTTTATTTATGCTGGTACACCGCCAGAAATATCAAGGTCCAGGCCTCAAAGCTTTTATGAAATTCTGTGAAGCATAAATTTCACTTTCAATAAAAAGCGCCTTTTGGCGCTTTTTTATTACCTGAATAAATGTCTCTTACTAATTTCTTCCTTAAACTGTCTTTCACATGGAACACCATCATGATTTCCATCCATCTGAGTACCCGGGCAATTTCGCAAAAAGAATACTGCTTCATCATAAGAGCGCATCTGGCTACAATGGGTTCTACCATCACATCGATAAGGTGAAGATACTGAAGTGGATGAGGCAGTACTTCTAATAGGAGTATTTGTGGATACCTCTAAATTCTTCCTTCCTTGTTCACTTAGGCCTTGTTCTGGTAAGTCACCTAAAGCAGCACGTTGTTCTGAAACAAGCCTTTTTTGTTCTTGCATTAAATGCTCAAGTTGCTGTTGCTTTTGTATTTTATAGTTTTGGTATTTTCCATAAACCAATACAGAAAGTATCACGATAATGATTAAACCAATGCCTGTAATCAATTTTGATAAAACTGACTTTTTAGGCTGATGATAAGGTACTGCTCTTTCGATCTGAAGATCATTATGTTGACTAACAATTTTTGAAAGTGTCTTTTGATATGAGATATCTAAACGAACAATATGATCTGCTTTAAACTTGCCTGCATCCTGTATTTTGAGAAACTTTAAACTTTCCCCCAACTTTGGGTGGCACGTTCTTATTTGGGAAGTCTTTAATATGGAAGAATAAATCTTTTGACTCACCAGCTATCTCAATAAAACCAAAACCTCGTTCTTCGTTATAGGTCTTGATCTTCCCCTCTAAAAACATAATTCACTCTATTGTTTGATATTTTTAATTATTGTATTCAAAAAGCGTTTAAAATCCTAAGATAAAAAAAGCACCTTAAGATGCTTTTTTATTTGAATGATGAGACAAATATCTTAGTAAATGAGAACCTAACTTAAATTTCTCCAAAAATCATAAATCCAATTGCTGTTACCAGAATCAACCAAAGTGTAGGACTAAAGAAAATGGTATTGCGTGCCGGATTAACTATCGTAGTAGAAGCTAGAGATGGCAATGCGACTACTTCAGAAACGAACTCTTCCTGACTCTTGATATCCAAACGTACCATATTGTCCAGTTGAATCGCATTTTGCTCTTCAATTATTCTAAATTTAAGTCGTTCTCCGACTTGAGGTACTATTTCAGGTGAAGGTAATTGATCTAACTGAAAATTAAGTTCCTTCGCATTATTTGCCAATTCAATACTTCCCACCCCTCGTACAGCATCATAGGTTTTAATTCTTCCATCTGTGAACATGATATGTGTCCCTAGATCATTCAACAGATGCCTAGTTTATATGGAAGGGATTAAAGGATATTGTTAAGCTTTGGTGGGTATTTTATTGTTTTCGCAACATTCTATAAGCTTTAGATTACACAAGATTCCTACAACTTACATAAATTTATAATTCGAATAAAAAGGAGGCTTTAAACCATTGCTGTCCCACAATT
>NZ_DCRI01000026.1:0-5783 GCF_002324975.1 Acinetobacter sp. UBA1496
CAACCAATCTTAGGCGCAATTGCTGTGATTGCAGCCCAATTCGATGGATAATCTTTTTCAGATTCAATCAATAATTGAACCGCTCTTTCTCTGATTTCAGGGGTATATTTTAATTTTGTCATCGGGATACTACGCTTCGCTACGTCTTTCGAAGCAATGCTTCTCATCTCAAGAAAAGTGGTCTCCGACAAACCCGGTACGGTTCAATATGATCAACCTAAATATTACGCTGCAAATATTGATGGTAAGCTGGGTATTGGTTATTGGGAAAAGGATCCAAATACTGTACTGCAAAAAACATTGAAAGAATATGAAAATATGCTTCATCAATCATATGTTAGCCAAGAGGATCGTATTTCCATTAATGCACAATAGAAGAAGTTAAGTGTGAGTGTGCATACTTTAATGATGTTGCCTCTAATACTATTGAGAAACTGATTGATCAAAGTATTTCAAATTAAGAAATAAATAATTTTATATTTAGCTCTGATGGGATAACCATCAGGGTATTTTTTTGTCATTAAAATCTAATTTGAGACATCATTATGAATGATTTTTTTCTAGAAACGAATCGAAGCATCAAAATCAATGACATTGAAGTTCGTCAGATACAGATGAAAGACTTCGATACTTGGGCAATCCCTGCTAAGCCGTTAAAGAACTTCATTAAAGACCAAAATCATTCAAATGAAATTTTGAGAGGGTTATTCAAAGCTCATAGTGTACAGGTCATTTCGACCATGGCATGTGTTACTGATCTGAACAATGAATCACTGGTAGAATTTGCTGCTGATAAACAGGGATTTAAAGAGCTACTTAGTGAAGTCATGAAAATGAATTACGGTACATTTCAAAACTACGTTATCGCTTGAACTGAGGATAAGAAAGCTTGTTTGAATCGATATATTTTCATCCGCAGATTATGCGCGAATGCTAAGAAATCTGGAGTTCGAATATTAACCAAAAAGAAGATCATTTTTTGATTTATGCGAGAGATCTATTCTATTTTTATATTTATAAGGCTAAACTTGCCTTCAATTTAATACTGGTATGTACCACTTAATTTTAGGGCGTGTCTTCAATATTAAATGTATTTAAAAATACTGTTTGCATGTTCGCCTAAACGATGATTTTCCATTATTAGATAATGATCTAGCTCAGGAATAGTGATGATGACCATAATTACCAATGATTTAGGTCATGGTATGGGCAATGCCTGGGAAAATAAAGACTGGGCACATATTTCTGATCCAGAATTACAAAGCCTGCAGCAGCACTATTCCTGTTTACAAGGTCATTTTGAGATTTTGTGGTATAGTCCCCGGCCATTTTCATCTGCGGCGCTGGTCAAGGTGGAGCAGGATTTTGTGATCAGGGATGAAGCAGTCGCGCATCAGTATTTGATTAAGCGCAGCCATTGTTCCTTTCGTCGTGCCCGCGATATTTTACAGGAGCATGCTGTTCTTCAGCATTTAGCTAGCAAAGAAATTCCTGTTGCAGCATTGATTAGCTCAAATCAAGGTCTGACTGCTTTAGAGCTAGGTGACTGGACCTATGAAGTCTATGCAAAAGCAGTCGGCTTAGATCTGTATGCAGATCAGCAATCCTGGAAACCTTTTTTCTATGCTGAACATGCTGCGAAAGCGGGGCAATTACTGGCAAGGTTACATATGGCGATGCAGGATTTTCCCGAACAGCAGGGCAGATCAGCATCTTATTTGGTTTCCAATCAGCAGCTTTTAGACAGTGAAAATATCATTACAGCCATTCAACGGCGCATTGCAAACAGTTCAGAATTAAGCCGTTATTTTGCCGATAAAAATTTAGATCCTTACTTCTTAGATCGAATCTTACAGGTTCACCAGCGTATTCAGCCTGTATTGCAACAGGCAAGCAAAATTTGGACCCATAACGATTTACACGCTTCTAATCTATTCTGGTCAGCGCCGGATGCCAAAGCTGAAATTACTGCCGTAATTGATTTTGGTTTATCTGACCGAAACTCTGCACTTTATGATCTGGCTGTGACGATTGAACGTAATTTCATTAATTGGTTGGAATTAGAGCAGAGCCCACATATTCAGATTGATGAAGCTGGTTTAACTGCCTTTCTACATGCTTATTTTTCTGAAGTACATCCACAAGAAGATTTTAGTATTTTGCCAGAACTACTGAAAATCGTGCATTTGGATTTCGCTTTTTCAGAGCTGGAGTATTTTGTGGGTATTACCCACAACCTCAACCATGCAGATGCTGCTTATTACGACTGGATTATCGGTCATGTGGACTGGTTCTTTGGCGAACAAGGTCAACAATTTACCCAGACCTTAACCCGGCTCATTCAAGATGAATTGCAATCTTCTCAATGCTCTCTCTAAACCCAGCATCATCACCCACTTCACAGACATAAGGTTTCGTATGAACACTCGTCAACTCAAACAGAATGTATTAATCCGATCTTTAAATATGATCATTCTGTCGCAGCTGTGTTTAGTCCCGCTGACTTATGCTGAAGACGATGTTCAAAAGCTTGACACGATTGTTATCACAGCCGATCAAAGCATTCCTTACT
Organism: Acinetobacter sp. UBA1496; assembly: GCF_002324975.1. Classification (NCBI taxonomy): domain Bacteria; kingdom Pseudomonadati; phylum Pseudomonadota; class Gammaproteobacteria; order Moraxellales; family Moraxellaceae; genus Acinetobacter; species Acinetobacter sp. UBA1496. Next base: position 2,573 of record NZ_DCRI01000026.1, read on the forward strand.
CGAGTACCAAAGTGAATATTGAAGGTTTTGGTACGGAGAATTTGCAAAAAATACCTGCATCAGTTTCTATCTTGACTGCCGATCTCATTGCTGAACAACATGCTCGTGTGCTGAGCGATGTGGTAAAAAATGATGCAGCCATCGGTGATGGCTATGCTGCAATTGGCTATTATCCAAACTTTGTCTCGCGTGGCTTTGCACTTGATTTGGCATCAAGCTACCTCATTAATGGCAATGTGATTCGTGGTGAACAAAACGTTGCACTTGAAAATAAAGAGCGTGTGGAAATTTTAAAAGGCATTTCCGCGATTCAAAGTGGGATGTCAACCCCGGGTGGGGTGGTTAATTATGTCACCAAGCGACCGAAAGATATTCAGGCACTGACATTCTCGGCCGATCAACACGGCCAGTTTTCAGTGGCAACTGATCTCGGTGGTTTTTTGGGTGATGAGCAACAATTCGGATATCGCATCAATCTGGTGAATGAACAGATGGATTCTTATGTCAATCATGTGGAGGGTGAACGCTATTTAGCGGCATTGGCATTGGATTGGAAGATGTCAGCGCAATCCAAAGTAGAACTTGATCTTGAAGCACAGCGTTCCGAACAAAAATCAGTGCCAGGTTATCAATTACTGGATGGCAAAGCCCCAGAAAATGTGAAATGGGATCGATTGCTGGGTTATCAGACTTGGGGCAAACCGGTCACGATCGATAGTCTGAATAGCAGTTTAAAATATAGTTATGCTTTGAATGATGACTGGAACTTGGGACTCGTTGCAGCCCACAGTAAATCCAGAGTTGATGACTATTCAAGCTTTGCTTATGGATATTATCGGGAAGGCTGTCTAGAAGCGTATTCCTGTAATACGTTTGGTAAAGCTGGCGAGTATGATATTTACGATTATCAGAATCCAGATGAAACCTTTAAAACCAACCAATTTAAAGTCAAACTAGATGGGGTGATTGATACCAATTGGGCGCAACATTATCTAAATTTTGATATTACACAAACCAATAAATCGCGAGATCGTTTTGCTGGTGTCAATGAATGGATTGGTGTAGGTAATATTTATACAGAAACTATAGATTTTTCCCCAGTAACAGCGAATGCTGGACCAAAATATCAAGCACTTAAAAGTAAACAAACTGCATTTACAGCATTAGACCGTATTGAATGGAATGAACATTGGACCACTTTAATTGGCGGAAAATGGATCGAGCTTGATGAGCAAGCACATGCTTATGATGCAGAGGGTAAGCAGGTAATAAAAGTTCGCGATACCGATTTAGCTAAATTTTTACCGCAATTCGCAATCAGCTATAGCCCCTTGGAATCGACTACCGTCTATGCCTCGTATGCCAAAGGCTTGTCAGATGGAAAATCAGCACCTTGGTTTGCAGAGAATGCTGCTGAAACCCTAGCACCGATCTACTCAGAGCAATATGAAGTTGGTTTCAAACAACAGATCAAGCAGTTTTTATTGACTGCCTCGCTATTTGATTTACGCCAAGACAACCAATATAGCAAGCCGATTTCAGGACTTCGCTATTTTGTTGCGGAAGGCGAACAACATAGTCAGGGTCTGGAGCTCGGACTGAATGGTGCATTAACCGATCATCTGGCCTTAACTTCATCTTTTGCCTTGACTAAAGCCCGTTTAGAAAATGTAGAAGCGGTTGAATATGGTAATCATCAGGCGCAAAACGTGCCAAAAGCTCGTTTCGCAACACATCTTCGCTATAACGTACCGAGCATTGCAGGTTTCACTGTTCTGGCAGGTGGTCAATACAGTTCCAGCAAATATGCCAATAAAGAGGGTGCTGCGAAAGTTGCAGGTTATAGTGTGGTTGATTTAGGCGCTGCTTATCAATTTAAGCTAAATACGACCGATGCATTGCTGCGCTTGAATATTAATAATCTGTTCAACAAGAAATACTGGCGTGATGCAGGTGAATTTTTGGGTGATGATTATTTATTCTTGGGTTCGCCGCGTACAGCAACCTTGTCATTCAATCTGAACTTCTAAATTGGCTGCTTAATCAGGTTATATTGCTATGGAAAATATAGAAATTGCAGCGTTCATTTTAAACGTTTTAGGTGTCTGGCTGACCTCCAAACAATATAAAGTCTGCTGGTTGGTGAATATTGTCGCTGTATTTTTATATATGATTATTTTTTATCGTGTCAATTTATTTGCAGACGCAGCATTACAAGCCGTATTTATCTTGATGCAACTGTATGGCTGGTATAGCTGGTCGAAGAAAAATCATGACCAGGCTATCACCGTGCAGATTGGCTATTTGAATAAAAAAATCTGGGTATATAGCCTGATTGTGGGTATTGTCGCCGGTCTGGTGATTGGCGCCTTATTTGCTCATTTCACCACAGCATCACTCCCTTGGTTGGATTCCATGTTGGCCTCTTTTAGCTTGGTGGCAAGTTATTGGGCAGCCAAAAAATATATTGAAAGCTGGGGATTATGGTGTGTTCTAGATGTAATTTATGTCGGTATGTACACCCATAAATCATTGTATTTAACAGCCGTACTCTATTTTCTCTTTATTCTTCTTGCACTAAATGGCTGGAGGATGTGGCGAAATCTTTATAGAGTGACATTATCTTGAAATGACACTATTGCAAATAGAAATTTGAGGTGATGCTCTTTCCTTTAAAAAAAGTGTTTATAGACTAAAAACTTTATTTGAATTGGCCGCAGCTTGAAGATGTTGCTGATATTTTGTGAAAGCTAGCTACCATACATTCAAAGCGAACCGAAGTTCGCTTTTATTTCACTTCTTAAAAGAACCCGGCTGGTTTGGTCGAATAGCTGACTAGCAAGTTTTTAGTCTGCTGATAATGATCCAGCATCATTCTGTGATTCTCACGCCCAATCCCTGATTTTTTATAACCACCGAAAGCCGCATGGGCAGGGTAGATGTGATAACAGTTGGTCCAGACCCGGCCGGCCTGAATAGCACGGCCTGCACGGTAAGAGGTATGCGCTGAGCGTGACCAGACACCGGCACCGAGTCCATAAATCGTATCATTGGCGATCTTGATCGCATCATCGAAGTCTTTGAAGGTGGTCACAGCCAGTACAGGCCCGAAGATTTCTTCCTGGAAGGTTTTCATGTCATTGGTGCCTTTAAAGATGGTCGGTTCAATATAGAAACCTTGACCCACTTCATGACGTGCTTCACCACCGGT
>NZ_DCRI01000011.1:0-254 GCF_002324975.1 Acinetobacter sp. UBA1496
CAGTATGCCTGAGGTCATGACGCAGAGGAAATAGAACGTTTGGAGAATAGCAGAATGGACCAGCCTAGTTTAGAGCATCGTCACCACCTGCTGTCGTCCAATGCGCTGCCAAGGTAAACCCTGGATCAGTGCATGTAACTGTTCCGGACTGATCGCCATGCTTTCACCCTGGTGAACCTGCGCCCAGTGGAATTTTCCCTGTTCCAGCCGCCGGGCACACAGCCAGATGCCCAGTCCATCATGTACCAGCACTT
>NZ_DCRI01000011.1:395-9515 GCF_002324975.1 Acinetobacter sp. UBA1496
CCCTGTTCCAGCCGCCGGGCACACAGCCAGATGCCCAGTCCATCATGTACCAGCACTTTCATGCGATGGCCACGTTTATTACAGAACAGGTAAGCACAATGCGGTTTGATGTAGCCAAAGGCTCTCACCACCTGAGCCATGATAGTATCCATCCCTGCTCGCATATCCAGAGGTTGGGTAGAAAGCCAGATTTCATCAATGCGGATCATGTTGCAAGTGCCTTGAGTAATTCTGCTAAAGCAGATATTTCTGATACTTGCCATTTCAAGCCAATTTCTGCTTTTGAGTGGGGTAAAGTAATTTGAACCGTTAACATGTCAGTAGGAGTAGGATCTAATGGTGTAGAGCAAGATAAGGCAATAAATGCAGGTTTATTCGGTAGTGGTGAGCGATCATTCCCTGGCTTAGCATCAATTAAGCGAATCCATTTGGATACGAGATTTGTATTCAATCCATGTTGCAAAGCGACCGAAGCAATTGAAACGTCCGGTGCTTTACAAGCCTGAACGATCTGCTGTTTAAATTCAGCACTGTATGTTCTTCGTTTTTTCGCAAGAGATGCGATGGATGTCTGGTGATTTGTAGTCATAAATTTTAGTCCCCACTTGTTTTTAAGTGGGGACTAAATTAAGGCTTATAGGACGAATTCATAAGGTGTGTTCAGCGGACGCTTACGCCACTTGTATACCAGTGCCAGGTGTTACGTCCTTCATTTTTAGCTTCATACATTGCATGAATTGCATGATGCAATAACTCTCTAAAATTTTCGACTTCCTCTGTATCAGTCGCAATACCAATACTTGCGCTCAGACGAATGTGATGCCCTTTTATATTAAAAGGTAAAGCTAAAATTTTAAAAATGCCTTCTACTGTTTGAGTTACTTTTTCCTGAGTATATTCTTTGTTTAATAATAGAGCAAAGCCATCAGCGGCAAAACGTGATAGAACATCATCTTCTTGTAAAATAGTCCGTAGACGCTGACTGACCAGCTTAATTAATTGATCCCCTTCAGCATATCCGAGATCTTTATTTATAGTACGGAAGTCATCCAAATCAATATATAAAACCGCTAATGTATTGTTCATTTCACCCTTTTTGTAAAAGGCAAGGTCCAATAACTCTTCAAAAACCTGACGGTTAACTAATTCAGTTAGACTGTCATGAGTACGCTGATAATTTATATATTCTTCATCTATAAGTTTCTGAGTCACATCTTGCTGGGTTCCAATAAAATGAGTACATTCACTATTTTGATTCCATACAGGGCTAAGAGTAAGTTGATTCCAGAACCAGGTGCCATCTTTCCTATAGTTTTTTAAGGTAATTTGAATTTCTCGCTTATCTTTAAGTGCTTGGTGAATTTCTTGAACTGCATTAATATCTGTATCTTCTCCTTGTAGAAAGCGACAATTACGACCTAAAATTTCTTTCTCGGAATATCCGGTTAATTTTAGAAAAGCAGGATTAATGTATACAATTTGATGATTTGAAGTAGCATCAGTAATTACAATACCATTAGGACTTGCATCTAATCCTCGTTTTAATAATTGTAAATGCTCTTCTGTTTTATATCGGTCTGTAATATTTTTTAGAATTGCAAATACACCTACAATTTTTCTATTTTGAAATAATGGTAAAAAGGTGAGATCTGCCCAATATTTTTCCTCTCTAACGTCATAAACCTGTATTTCTAAACGTTGAATATGACCTTCTGTAGCTTTTTTAAAAGCTTCTTCTGTTATTTTTTGATATTGAAGGTGAATAAAATTTAAATAGTGTAGTCCTACAATCTGCTCTACCTCAAATCCATTAATCTTTTTTGATGTTATATTTACTTGAGTAATATTTCCATATAAATCACATTCATATACTGTATCAGGATGATGATCAAAGAAAGAATGATATTTATCATTCATAGCATTTTTATGCTGACGCTCATAATATAGATCGATCCCTAAAGCAGTCAGGTATGCCGCATGATTAAGCATTTTAATCTCATCATCTGTTGGGCTCTTCGGTTTTCGATAATAAGTTGCAAAAGTTCCATATAAAGTACCTTCAGCACTAATTATAGGAACAGACCAACAAGCAGAAATATTTTCTTCAATAAGAAATTTTTGATAGCTTTTCCAGTTAGGATGAATAAAAATATCTTCACAAATAACGATGTTACGATAATAAGCTGCTGCTCCACATGCACCAGCATATGGCCCAATCTTTAAATTTGTTAATGCATTACGATATGCTGAAGTAAAATATTGTCGTCCACTGATTAAATTTAAATGTTTTTCTTTCTCTGAGAAAAACATAATAGTTACCATTGATCCAGGAATTAAACCTTCCAACCACTTTGAAACTGTATGCAAAACAACTTTTAAATCAGTTTGTTTACCTAGAAAATCAAGAATAAATAAAGTATCAGGATTATTAATTTTTTCAGACATTCTATACCCTTTAATAGAATCTATTATGATTCATAATCAGAAAACTCGTTAATAAAATAGTATATAGAAAATAATAAAATTCCAACTAATCTACTGTGAATTATTAAAAAAATTGGTGGTGTTTCAAAAAGTATGCTGGCGTTAAACAAATCCGTTATTAAGGTGAAAGAAAGTCAAATCAAAGGCTTTAAAATGATTTTCGAGCTTTTTAGGAAAGTTGCAACTTCTCCTAAATCCACGCCTGATTCGATGACGAATTCTACAATTCTTACCTTCAATACCGACGGTAAAAAACTTACCGATCACTTACTTGCAACATTGAAATGCTGTGATAAAACTATCCCAGTGATCACTCGCAATTCCAGCATATTGAACCCCAAGCTTTTTAAGTCTAGCTTTAAGACGTTGAACCGTTGCTAAATCCCGCTTACCCCAAACATAAGCAACAACTTCTCCAGATTCTCGATGGTAGGCATAAATAAGCCATTTTTTATTTTTCTTATTCCCTACAAAAGTCCAAAGTTCATCGACTTCAAGACATTCGTAGTGGCTTTGTTTAGGCTGAATCTGATAGATCGATTCACTTAAGGTTCGTAATACCTTGCCAATGCTGATACGCTCGACTTCAGCAATATCTCTTACACCGCTTCCTCTGACCATTAAATGTAATATCTTGCCGGTAATACCTGAGTTACACCCTTGATAGCTTAATGCATGATCACCAATAAACTGACGTTTGCAATCTTTGCACTGATGGTTTTGTTTCCCATCTACTTTGATGCCATTTCTCTTTATATTGTTACTTAGACAGGTAGGACATTTGATTTGTAGCGTTATTTTCATACCTCTATTTTATCAAAAGCCATATTGTTTTTTTCAGCATACTTTTTGAAACACCACCAAATTAAAATAAATAAGGATATTTCTAATCCTCGTTCATTTAAATTATTGCGTTCTGCTACCACCGATGAAACTCCATGTAGTATCTTGCTAGTATTATCTTCAATTTAAAAAACTATAGTGACTGTAATGATGTCAGAATAGTCTCCTACTGAGACATTCTGCTTAGCAGGAATACGTCCATAAAATGGATGTTGTTCAGTTGTTCCTGTTTGTCCACTTATAGTCACACTACTATTTGTACCATCTCCCCACACGAGGGTTCGGGCTACATCACTATAGAGGTTGTAGGTTAAAAAATCGGTGCTGTTCGACATTTTCCTTTCACTAAAGTTTCCTGAGCTATTCGGATCAAGCTTTAATGTATAAGGTGTTTCAACACTACAATTAACTGTTAAGGTTCCAACACTATCAGTGTGATTAATTGCAAAAACATCATAGCTTCCAAAAGACATCCCACTGCTAGTTACGTTACAGTCAGCAAAGGTTTGAGGAGGAACATACAGCAGAAGGAATGCTAGTATGCTATAAAAAAAATGCTTAACTTCTAAAACCATTTTGAACCTCATAGGTCATAGATAGATTAAAATAAGGAAAGTATTGGGTGCTCATCACTGGCATATTACCTCTCCCATGTCTAGCATCTGATTTTTATTTTCAGGTACCTCCAGCAGAAATTGACAACTCTGATTCTCCCACTGGGCTTTCAACTGATTGGTTACATTGAGGTCAGTCAGAAAAACTTCTCCACGTAGACCTACAGGGAAATGTTCTCCTTTTTCATTTGTTACGATTGCTCCAACTGGTAAAGGTGTACCAGTATTTTGCACAAGGCTGAAGAATGCCTCACGAGTACGAGTAACAGGAAAATTTAACATCACTCCACTACGGTAATAAGGATACACGTCCATATTCAGGCCTTTGATTTTTGCATCCAAAGGTAAATCTGATTGCTCAATACTAATCTGATTACGTTCATAGGGTCTTAATCTCGGAATAAGTGCATTCCCTTTACTGTTGGTACGAGCCACCTGCTGATTTTCTGCATATACACGCACATCAGAAAAACCTGGAATTCTTACTACAGCAAAACTACTATCAATATGTCGACTTGGCAGCCAGGTATCTCCGGCCAATGCAATACCGCCCCGTATATTGCTACGGATAGCAATTTGATCTTTTATCTGTGAACCTTCTAGCTGATAAGTACCATAATTACCTTGATAGCTAATGCTTCCCTGACGTTGCTGATTATCTCCTGTGCCCACACGCAAGTTGTAACCATATCCTGTACCTGCGGGCAAGCTACGCTGGATTTGCATCATCCCTTCGTTCTGCTCTTTCGTCTGGCTAGCACTTAAGCTCAAGCTTGTACGATCGATACTTAATGGAATACTGAGAGAAGCTCGTAGTGTTGTTTGCGGCTCATCCAAAAAATGTAGCGCTGAAAGATGTACAGAACCAATATCCCAAAGTCGAAAGCTGTAATCTGCCGTAAGAAATTCGATATCCTTACGATCATAATAACGTTGACTGGTATAACTTAAGTTAACAGTACCTGAGCCTGGCCCTCTGAAGCTTGTGTAAATTCTGCTTTGATGATCCGGTAAAGGTTGAGTCTCCCTCATCCCCAGCCGCATGAAATTCAGGCTGGCTAGTTGGGCATCCAGACCAAAACTAAAAATACGCCCCTGGTGTTGAAAGGCCAGATTATAAAATGCACCTTGTTGCCCATGAGCATAGCTGGATGCTGCAGCCAGCGAGAGTACTCCACCAAAAGGTAATAGAGAATGCGTTCCCACCCCGATCAATCCCTGTTTGGAAAGTGCTTGCGCATGTGCCTCTAATGTAAAGCGATCATTCAGTCCTCTACGCCAAGTCGTCGTGGCCATCATTTGGCCATAGTCACTACTGGATCGACCATAGTTTTCTCTGATTGCCCCCAGTTCAACCGAATATTCATCCAGTCCTTTACGTAACATTTTTTGGCTAGAATAAAAATCTTTCGTAATTACTTGTTCACGACCTAGAATGTCTCGCACAATTAATTTAGTCTGACCAGAGCCTGTAATGGTGGGAATTTCATCGATAGTAAAAGGCCCGGGCGGAACTTCCCGCTGTAAACGTAAAGCATCATTAACGTAAAGATCGACTGTTGAAGGCAATGCAGCTTCGCCAGCCACACTCATTAAGGGTAATGTGACAAATTCTGGCTGGGTACTATAATTCGTACCCCATTGGAACCCGCCAAAGCGCACTCCTCCACTCCAGCCCGTACCACGACTGAATGTATCACCTAGAGTTAAAGTGTGCATGGTCTGCGGATTATCTTTACGCCATTGGGTATCCAAACGTATCCATTCCGCCGACTGCCCCGTCTGATTATGTTGGGCTAGAAAATTTGCCGAACCGCTTCCCCAACGATTAAAAGTCCCAATCTCAAATAGACCACTACTTCGAATCTCATTATCACTATTAGCTTGTACTACCGAAAGATCATAATTGAAGAAAGCTCCCACTGAAGAACTCAATGTTTTCTGTTGCCATTTGGATCCACTTAGCTCGGTCGTCTTAAACAGATTTGCTGGTGCTTGAAGATCCAAAGTCGAACGACGTAAATCTATCTGGCTTTGTATACCCAAATCCTGCAAATAATAGAAACGCTCTCCTTGATAATCAACTGTAACAGTTTTGGGTAAGGTTAATTTCAAACTTAGCAGATCCTGTTCTGCTAAAAGAATCTGATCATTAGTATCTTGTAATGCCAATACAGTGGACTGCTGTGGTTGCTTGTTTAGTGTCGTTTCTAACCAAAACTCATTAAATTTGTTATTTTGACTTTTTTCTGTCAAATGATCGACGGATGTAGCTTCATCTTTTAGTGGAGTCACAGCAGATAGCGGCTCAGAATGCTCGAAAATCTGTACCTGTTTTTCTGGAAAACTTTCACCTATAACCATTGGCAAAAGATCCAGACCTAAACGATATTCGTGGGTACTATCAGGCGCTAATTTAAATACATTTACTTTTCTACGGTCATTCAGGGTCAGTTGTAAACGAGTGACAGCTTTGTCATTTTGAATATCAATATAACGGATCAACTCATGATCTTTAGGAATTTTATTGGCTAGAATACTCGCCAGGTTATGGGCATCTATGCCCGTTAATTCAATAATTACCTGATCACTCAAAGGGTTTGAAAGCAAGTGAAAAGCAATATCTTGTTCAGTTTCTACGAGCAGGCGATATCGATCCGGCAATTGCTCGTGATAAACAGCATGTACAGTTACAGATTCCAGTGGAGAATAAGCCAATGCAGGAGAACTAAAGGTCAATATCGTTGAACTTAATACACATCGCCAACCAGTCTTCCATGGCTTTGACATCTGTAACATGAGCTTATTCCATCCGCAACTCACGAGTGAACGTCTTGCCATTCACTTTTGTGACCAGTGTAACTGTCGCACCAGATAGGGAACCTCCTTTAAAATCTATTGACCATTCCTGTTTACTACCCGGTAGAAGATAGGTATTACCCGTCTGGACCAATTCCTGTCCATTGGGTAACTTCAAACGCAACTCTGTCACCTGAGCATGACCATTGCCACGATTGTGACTCTCAAGAATGAGATTACCCTTATTCACCTGATGGATGCGCCAACTCAAATCAGAACTTGCTTGACCTGTAGCAGGTGCAACAAAAACTGGCAGACTCATCCGCATCACCATCTGTAAGCCCTGAAACTTATTCGGGATGGGTGGTGGCAGCTCTTGCAAGAACAGCCTGTAACTCAATTCTTGTTTTAAGTCTAAAGGACGCCTAAGACCCACACGAATAATCTGGGTTTCACCAGGAGGTACGGTAAAAATAGGTGGGGTCACCAGAATTTCACGGGTTTTAGACTCATAAAGATCCTTACCGTCTTTTTGATTCCAACCCATTACCTCAGCTTGAAGGGCAACCAGTTCATTACTACTGTTATGAACCCTAAGTGACATGACTTTGTTATTTTCAGGGGTTAGATTGACCTTGATAGGGCTTACACTAAAGCCAGCAGCATGAGAAAAACTTGTTAACACCATTAAAGGCAATAATAGGATCGTCAGACCGCACACAGCGATCTGACGTTTAAGAAACCCTTTCATTAGAAAGTAACTGTTGCTTGCACAGTATCATTATATGTACCCGCTGGAACATTTTGGCCTGCTGGAACACGTATATATACAGTATGGCCCACTTGCAAACCAGTGCCTGTAATAGTTTTACCAAAAGTTGCAGTATCACCCCATACTTCCCCACGAGCTGTGTCCTTATATAATTCATAATCAAGAAGATTATTTAATGAATCTTTAAGTCTACGATCCGTGTTATTACCCTGATCGAAAGTAACTTCTGCACTGGTATCCTTAGTACAAGCGACGGTTACAGTGCTTGTCTGGTCAAAATCAGTAGTTTTATTAGCTTCAATTGGGTCATAGCCTGATACGTTTAAAGCAGCAGCAGATATTGTACAATTAGCAACAACCTCTGTAGTCAGTCCCATAGTGGTTGTATCTGTTCCTGCCTGAGCAGATATCCCTGTTCCTGCTGCCACAGCTACGGCAGTAATCAAAGTGAGTTTATTGAAAAACTTGGCATTAGAAGTCTTCATGATGAACCTCATAATTATGATAAGAAGTGTAATTAGCTGAGCTAAAATTAATTCACTGCAACTAAGACTTATGGCTTGCCCAGGCAAATTAAATTTAAGACAAGAGGAACCCTCACCTTAAAATCAGTAAGACGCGTGGTAACCCCTCGACCATGGAATATAAATATTCTTTAGGCAGGTAGCTTTGCGTCCCCGCTTTTCAACGGGTTTGCCTTTTTCAGCACAATTGATATTTGTGTTTGAATAAACTGGTTAGTATTCATTCATTTCGAAATATATGCGTATTGTTTTTATTTGTAAACATAAACTACAAAAAATAGTTGATATTAATTAAATATACAAATGTATATTATTATATTTAAAATTCACCATATATATAATTTAAATCAAACACTTAGGTTTAGGTTGTTTTTTATACAATTTTCTCTATATTAAAATTAAAATAATGAAATTTCTATTTAATTTAATTATTTAACTATTTTTAATCTATTAAAAATTATTAGATCTATATTTATCTTGTTTTTGATTATATTTTAATCACCCTATTAAGTCTTATTTTTTATATGGGATTAACTGATCTCTTGAACTAAAAAGTAGGCATTTCAATGCATAATTATTAAGTTATTGAATTAATTAAATATTTAAATTAATTTGTAAAATAATTATTATAAATAGAACTAATATGATAGAAATTGAACATTATTAAAATTAAAAATAATATTTTCTAATTTAAAAAATAGATTAAATTTAAACCAATCATGTGATTTTTAATTTTAAATTTGTAATAAAATGCCAATTACTTTAATTAACATTTATATAACATAAAACTTAGAAACTGGCTGTAGTTTCTCTTTGCCTCTCCACGGCACTTAATCTTCCACACCTTAGGTGTGGTTTTTTTTTGCTGTATTTTTATGCATTTAATCAAGTTGGACTCACAAGTATTAGAAATTATGGTGAATTTAAGTATATAAAAATCATAATTATTTTTAATATAACTTATTCTAATAAGAGATTAAATAAGTAATCAATATAAAATTTTATTAATATTTATTGAGGCTTTGTTGCACAAACCTAGTGAACCGTACCGGGTTTGTCGGAGGCTTTTTTATTTAAGTTAGGC
>NZ_DCRI01000016.1:0-3480 GCF_002324975.1 Acinetobacter sp. UBA1496
GGCAGTATGCCTGAGGTCATGACGCAGAGGAAATAGAACGTTTGGAGAATAGCAGAATGTAGCAGCCTGGTTTAGAGCATTGTTACCACTTGCTGTCGTCCAATGCGCTGCCAGGGCAAACCCTGAATTAGTGCCTGTAACTGTTCTGGACTGAGAGCTACGTTTTCACCCTGGTGAACTTTAGCCCAGTGGAATTTTCCCTGTTCCAGCCGCCTGGCACACAGCCAGATGCCTAGTCCATCATGTACCAGCACTTTCATGCGATGGCCACGTTTATTACAGAACAGGTAGGCGCAATGCGGTTTGATTGAGCCAAAGGCTTTCATAATCTGCGCCATGGCCGTATCCATACCCGCACGCATGTCCATGGGCTGGGTAGACAACCAGATTTCATCGATACGGATCATTTGATCAAGCCCTGAAGTAAAAGCAGTAATTCAGTTGCAGACCCCACCGGCCATTCGATTTCGATCATCTGATCCCTTACTGAACCTTGTTCATCATGTAATGGAATCCTAATATGAGCGGTAGCTTTCTTCTCTGGCACAGGTGGCGGAGGTGCTTCTTGTTTGACTGGCGTCGGGTGAAGAATGACGGGAAGGAAGTCGGTCTGTGGAATGGATGAGATTGTTAATGATGGAACCATTGATCTGGACTGACGAATCCATTTATGCAACAGATTGGCATTGATCTGATGTTGCATTGCGACCTTAGCCACCGATGTATCTGGCTGCTGGCATTGCTGAATAAGTTGATGTTTAAATTCAGCCGTGAAGGTTCGACGGGGCTTTTTTAGCGTTGGTGCAGTGTCTATAACTGTCTTTAAATCCATAAATAGGTGTCCACTTAAATTTTAGTGGACACTATCGCGGTATTAATGAGTTAGAAAAAGTGGGGCTCAGCGGACGCTTACTTTTTATATCATAAATTTCCGATTTTTATAATTTTCAAAGTCTATCTTTCAGCTCTTTATACAACAAAGCCGAACTGAAATTAAAAATAGAAATGTAGTTGAGCTGATGCTTGCTCATTTCTTTATTTTTAGTAATTGAGGTGAACATACTGTCAGTACATGGTAGTTATAAGTAACGTGTAACTTTGTTTGCACAAAGATTTGAGTTATGCCAAGTGATGGATTAATTTGTACCTAAAATTTTAAGCTTATCCACTTGCTTTGCAAGCCACTACATTTTATTTACAATCCTATGTTGTGGAAGTAAGGGATCTTGTACTCGCCCAGTATGTTCAACTTGATTATATCTAAAGGACTATTAGGCTTCAATCAAATCAATTTTCCAATTATTCGACTGAATTAACACGTTTAAATCACGTAATTTAAGACTAATATCATCAGCTTGTTTTTGTAATGATGAAACTGGAATAACTTTATGCCACTTTATTTCCCGCGTACTATAACGATCAGATTCACGAGATGTATTACTTATTGCTGCAGTTAGGGTTTTGTGCTGTTCTACAAATTCATCACGTAAAGTCAATAAAGCAAGTAGAGAACGGCCATCATTTAATTTTGTTAAAGCATTAGTTTCATGAATTGCATAACTTAATTTTTGAAATTCTTGAATTAAGGAAAATACTTGTTTTAGTAGTTCATTTGGATCTTCAGATGGTTGATCACCATCTTGTACCAATACATTTGCATTGATACGTTGTTTTAGTGAAATAATTTTTTTTTGTTGATCACTTCGAAGTAAGAGAGCTTCTGCTAATTTCATTTTTCACCTATTAAGCAATTAGAATTAAGTTTTAAACAGCTTATATCCTCATTCTTTAAAGATCAAAAAAATTGCTTTTTTATCTAACTAAAAGGTGTCTACAAAATCGGTGGCTATTCACACAGAACTTGAATTGCCGAATATTAAAGAAGTACGAGAAAAGACTGGCTTAAGCCAAAGTGAATTTGCAGCACGTTTGCATATCAGCGCGAAAACCCTACAAAACTGGGAACAAGGCCGTCGCTATCCAACTGGCCCAGCAGCAACGCTGATCCGCATTCTGGATGCTCATCCAACCTTGATTTAAAAAATTAGATAATAAAAAACCCCGGCATCCTGCCAGGGTTTCTCATATTGGGTTGCTAGGTATGACTCCTGTCTTACCTCACACTCCTGGTGCGATCTTTCTTATTCTTGTTGTTTGGAACATCCTGTTCCCGATGAGTTCATCATAGGAAAATTCCAGTATTCCGGATAGCAGCAAAGAGCCGAGATTGATGTGAGCCAAAGCGTACAAAATAGCCTAAATTTTATCCACAGCAATTGGGGATAGTTTCACAACTTGGATCCGCATGAAATGGGCACTGATTGCCAAATTGATCGTTTTTTAGCCAATTTTACTGGTAAAATGTTACAGATATGCTTAAAAACTCACCAACTTATTACAAAAGCCGATTTTTTGCCTTTTCTTCGTCATGAATAAATTTTTAAGTCATTGATATTTAAATTAATATACAGGTGTACTTCGTATAATCTGTATTATGTTAAATAGGCTAAAAATATACTGTAATTTTAGAGTTTTCTTTTGGATATGATATAAAAATGTACAGACCTAACAGTTTAATTTAAAAGTTAAAAATTGAATAAATTAACAAATATTTTTATGGCTTTAGGAGTATGCCTTTCAATGGAAACATTTGCCGAACCTGTTTTTTCTAATGATTTATTAGCGAAAGCTGAAAATGGAGATACTTCTGCCCAGTTAGAATTAGCTGAGATTTATCTATATGGCCATGGTGTTGATTCAGATGAAAATCAAGCTGAAATTTGGGCTATTAAATCAGCTGAAAATGGAAATATAGCAGCAATGTTTTGGTTAGCCGATGGTTATGTTACATATGCTAAATTAATGGAAGAAGATGACAAAAACGATTCCTTAGAACATTTCCAAAAAGCTTTTAAGTGGTTTCAGAAAGCCTCAGAAAATGGCCATGCTGAATCAATGATTGAATTAGCTGATTTATATACTCGCGAAGATAGCGGAATAGACGTTAATTTTAATAAAGCTTTGGAGCTTCGTGAAAAGGCTGCGAAGTTAGGTAACAAGCAAGCAATGCGAAGTCTTTCCGTTATGTATCGTGATGGTATAGGTATCCCTAAAAATACTGATTTAGCTCAAAGTTGGTGGGATAAATCTGAAAATTAGTTTTAAGATTTCCTAAAATTAACATAATACACGTTATGCCAAGTTAAAACGTTGAGCTTTAAGATACTATTTTTACTATATTTTTAAAAAATTTCGTATAAGCAGTATTATGCTAAGAAGTTAAATTATCTTTAAACAGTTGCTTAGATTCAGTTGAGAGATATCCATGATTGTAAATTTCTTTAAATATTTTTAAAGCAATTTCTATGTCCTGATTAACGTATCGTGCACTCCACTCATCATCAAAAGGTGCAAAGGTATATATTTTTTCAGATAGTACTTCATTTTTATTTATTAAACGAAGGTAAGCATCCGGCTAAC